>JBAYCO010000143.1:0-8762 GCA_041668685.1 Victivallaceae bacterium
CTTGCGAGTGATTATGCCGAATCCGAGCTTGACAGTAAGGCGGTAGTGTATAGTTGCACTTGAAATTTAATAAAAAATAATTATGCGTTTGTAGTTCCGCCTTCAGGCGGCGCGTAGGGATGCTTTAGCGACCGGACAAGTACCTGAAGGCACTTGGAAGGCGCCGCCTGAAGGCGGAACTACAAACAGCGGGCAATAAAAAACATTAAGTCAAAGATGAAACACGACGTCTTAAGTTCTTTGCCCATAAATTCTAGTGAAGGTCCAAAATGTTTTGTTTTTCAGGCATATTAAAACGGGGAAATGAAAAAATTCCCAATAAATAGTTAAAAACCAATAACATAAACAAAATTATAGAGCGAAAGTTTTGACAAAACCAAAAATAAACGCAGGAAAAAATCATGTTTAAACTGGAAAACGAAGCCATACGTGTAGAGCTTGAAGAAAATAATTTGTCGCTGGTACTGACCGATAAAAAAACGGGTACGCGGTGGAACTCCGAAGGTATCGCGAAAATGCTTTACGGTTACGCTTACTCTTACGATCTGGCCCAGCATTGCAAGGTCGAACTTAAACAGGAAAACAATAAGATAAGCATTCGGTGTTCGTCCATGGTATTCTGGTCCCGGTTTAAGGGACAGGGTTACATAAAACCGGAGCCCGGCCCGGATTTGGAATTCGAATTTTCAATAATCCTGAACTCCGATCATGTCGTTTTCCGCATTGAAAAAGTGAAGAACATGAACGATGAGGAATGCGTTGTTACTTTTCCTTACGGTTTGACGCATCTTGACAGTAATGCGGAAGCGCGGTTGGTTTTTCCCCATAATTACGGCGCTATGTATGAATTTCCCAGAAAGGATATGCTGGATTTTGAGGCTCCGTTCGGAGTTTGTTCTTTCAATATGCCTGTTTATGGGGTCTTTAAAGAGAATTCCGGCCTTGGCGTGTATATCAAAACTCCTTTTGACTCTGCCGCCGCTATAAATATCAATAATAAAAAAGCGGGCCGGTCCGCAGTGGACATTAATTTTATTTTTAACCGGGACAGGGCCGATTATGCCAGGGAAATCGCGTTCTACCCGATACCGGACGGGAACCATGTAAAACTGGCGAAACTTTACCGGAATATCCTGAAGAAGGAAAATAGATTCGTCAGCCTGGACGAAAAAATAAAGAACAGTCCGGAAGTGGAAAAACTGATCGGCACGGTAATCCTTAAAAACAATACTTTTTCGAAAGAACCGCCTCCGGGGGTAAAGAAAAGCTACAGTTTGTATATGATGCGTCCTGACCAGAACGAGTATGAGGGTCTGCCTGGAAACTGGACCGCCAGGGAAATCTTTGATACCGCCCAAAAACGCGGCTTTGACCGGGTTTGCGTGTACAATACCGGCTGGAACAATAAAGGTTACGACAGCGGATATCCGACCAGGTTCCCGCCGAACCCGGAACGGGGCACATTCGAGGATTTCCAAAGGGACGCCGAATACGCGAGATCCCTCAGCAAGGACTACATTTATTCCGTCCATGATAATTATCGGGACGTTTATAAAAATTCGCCTGAATTTGACAAAGACTTTCTCATAACGGACAAGAATAACGTTCCGGCGGAAGGTGGAATATGGAGAGGCGGCAGAGCTTATCCGCTATGCCCTGAAAGCGAAGACGTACTGAAATATATCGAAAGGGATATTCCAAGGATCAGGGAAATGCTGGGCCGGGGAAGCATATATATTGACGTGCTGGGTTGCGTCGCGCCCCTTGAATGTTACCACAAAAATCATCCAATGGGACGCCGGACGGACGCCGCGCGCAGGAAAGAGTTATTGCAATATATAAAAAATGAAATAGGTTCGGTTGCAACAGAAACCGCTCCCAGTGATTATTTAAACGAGATAGTGGATTTAGGCGCGTTTGGCGGGATACATTTTCAGGGAGTCAATGTGGGAACATCTCCCTGTCTGGTTCCGGTTCCGTTGTATCAACTGGTCTATCACGATTCCGTTTTGAATTATACGGTCGAAAGCGCGTATAATTTTTACGGCAGTGAATATTTGTTGTATGTGGCGCTGTACGGTTTGCTTCCGTTTTCCCTCGAACCGATCTCGCTCAAGCTTTCTAAAGAATTGCGGGAAGCGTATAAATCGGAGATGGTTTCCCATGAATTTCTGGAAAAAGCGGTGGTGAAGCGTGATGAGGAGAGTTGTTTCTGGACCGGAGGCGTTCAGAAAACGGTATTTTCCGACGGCACGGAAGTCATTGCCAATTTTAACGATACGCCTTATTGCTATGACAATGAAAAAATCGAAGCGAGAAATTTCCTGATAAAAAAGGTTAAGTAAAATGAAAGTAGAAGTAAAGTCAACCATATTGGAACTGTTCACATATTCATGGAACAATGAGGATATCGAACCGCCGCTGTTAAGGGAATTCACGCCCCGCGGGCAGCCGATTTATCCGTATACGACCCAGGAGAAAATTTCTCATCATGGCGAAATGAAAGAATATAAGGCGGTTATTTTTGAGAACCCGTACCTCAAATTGACTTTTCTCCCGGAATTTAACGGGAGGCTGTATGCCGCCTATGACAAGGTTAACCAAAAAGAGTTGTTTTACAACAACCCGCAGTTGAAACCGTCGCTTTTCGGTTTGCGGGGGGCCTGGTGCGCTACCGGCGTCGAATACAATTTCCCCAACAGTCATTCGTTTACGACGCTTGAACCGGTCGACTGCAAGATTGTTGAACACGATGACGGTTCCGCTTCTTTTTTCTGCGGCAACTGTGACCGTACGACCCGGATGGCCTGGAGTGTTGAAGTTGTTCTGCGTCCGGAAAGCGCCGCTATAGAAATAAACTCGAAACTCTATAACCGTACCGAATTCCCGAAACGCTTTTACTATTGGCTCAACGCCGCTGTTCCGCTTTACGGTGAAAGTCAGTTTATCTATCCCGAAAGCACGACGCGCCTTTTTACGCATCCGCCGATGGATATTTCGCAGATTGCCCGTGTGGATTACCCGGTTCACAAAGGCGTGGATATAAGCATTTTTAAAAATATTCCCCAGCATTTTCCGGTTTTCGCGGAGACGATGGAAGAAGATTTTTTCGGGATCTACCATCACAATCTGCAAAGCGGACTGGTTCATTTCGCTGATCATTCCCTGGTCAGGGGCAGGAAGATCTGGGTGTTCGGGAATTCACGGGACGGGAAAATATGGATTGACAAACTTACGGACAGCGGCCTGGATTATTGTGAACTCCAGACCGGGCCGTTCAGTCTCCAGTCCGACTACCGGCTCCTGCGGCCCGGCGGAATGCATGTGCAAAGAGACGCCTGGTATCCGGTCGGCGCGCTGGGCGGTTTTAACGCGGCATCGCGGCATCTTGCCGCCAATATCAGGAAAAATGAAAACGGCAAATTGCTGATATCCTTGAGTTCCGTGCGGAAATTCGACGATCTCAGCCTGTTCGTTTATGAAGGAAGCAAAATTATTCATCACCGGACACTTTCCGTCGAACCGCTGCGGGTTGAGAATATTGAACTAAAAATACCGGACGGTTTATTCCGGTTGGAAATCCGCAGTCAGGACGGCAATTTGGAACTGGAATATTCATCCCGGAGCCAGTCTCCAGCGGCTGACGGGGAGCGAATGGAGTCGCCGAAAACGGCGGCGCCGGATGAAATTTCATTTTTGCGCGGGCGTTATCAGGAAGAACAGGGATATCCCGAAAAAGCGGTAAAGGAATATGAAAAGGCTGAGGACAGTATTTCCTGCCGGCTTGCTTTGGGAAGGCTGGAAGCCGATTCCGGTTTGTGGGACAATGCAACTGAGGCCGTTATGTCCGTATTGGCGACCGACAGGAACAATCCGGAAGCTTTATATCTTGCCGGTTTGTGTATGAAACATCGAGGCAATTACCGGGATGCTGAAAGATATTTTTCGGCCTCCTGTGATAACGCGGCATTTATCAGCGACGCCCTGCTGCAATTGGCCGAAATTTCAATATTGCGGGAGAACTATCCGGCGGCTTATTCAAGGCTTTCCCAATTGTATAACGATTATGCCGTCCGGCCGTATCCGCTTGCCTTAATGAGCTTGGTCCTGAGAAAAATGAAGAAGACCGAAGAAGCGGCGCGGATGCTTGCCGAATGCGAACGAATTTTCCCGTTCGAACCCTTGATTGCCGGGGAAAAATATTTCCGTGGGGAAGGATGTTCAGCGAGACCTTTGCGGTTTTTAGAAACGGTTTGTTCCTATATACGGCTCCGGCTCTTTAATGACGCGTCTTCCCTGTTGAAATTATATATTTCGGAAAACGGGAAAAACCTGCCGCCGATTTTTTATTATCTTGCCGGTTATGTAGAAAAAGAACTGGGACAGGATAAAAACGCCGCGGCTATGTTCAGTAAAGGCGCGGCTTCGAAAACCCAATGGCTGTTCCCCGCCTTTCCCGAAAGCGCGGCGGCCCTGGAAGCAGCGCTTGCCGTAAATAAAAATGATGACGCCGCTTCCTATCATCTTGGCTGTTTTTATGCTTTTAAACGCAGATGGGAAGAAGCTTTCGACATTTGGGAAAAAGTAAGTGACGAAAGATACAAAGCGCTTGCGTTAAGATGCCAGGGACTTTATTTATGGAAAATTGCCGCTGAACCTTGTGTTGCCGTCGGGAAGTATGAAAACGCCGTATCCATGTCCGGATACGGCGCGAAGACCGTCTGGGAATTCGACCTGCTGCTGGCGGAACTGGGACAAAGCGGGGAAAGGCTGAACAGCTTGCGGAAAAATGATTTGCCGGCTGCCGGGGACGGCAGGCTTTTATTGCGCCGCGCGGCGGCCTTGCTTGCGGCGGGAAAATACGAGGAGACTCTGGATGTCCTGAAGCGCAATACGTTTCATTTATGTGAAGGTAAGACTTTGCCGAGGATAATTTTTGAGGACGCGGTTCGCAATCTTGGCGAAAAGGCGCTTCAAGGGAAAGACAGGCCTGCCGCATTGGAATATTTTCGTATGCCGTTGGAATATCCCGAAAACCTCGGAGTCGGCAAACCCGCTGAAAACATGGAGGCCGAATGGTATTGGCGCTGCGGAAAAATCCTTCAGGAGATGGAAAAGCCCGCTGAAGCCGCGGTTTATTTTGCCAAAGGCGCGGAAAAAGGAATATTCATTGAACTCGACTTCTTTCCGTTAAAAGACCTTGTATGGGAACATTCGGAAGACCTTGTTGACGCACGGTATTGGATAAACCTGATCTACCGGGTATTGTGCATGAGAGAAACCGGCGACTTCTCCGGTTCGGAACAAACGCTGCGGCGGGTGGAAGACTTCCTGAAAAGGAAAAAGGTTGAAAAACAGGAAAACGATCCGGAAATAATAAAGATCGAAGAGGCGCTGAAGACGCTCTGAGTCAGATGTTTTACGTGTAGCCACGGCTGTCTCCAGCCGTGTTATGTCGCTGCCTTTTTGACAGCCGTGGAAATAGATTTCGGCGAATCAATATGTACGTCCAACTGCGGGAAGGCAATGACGATATTATTTGTCCTGAAAATATTGTCTATCGCATGGCGAACTTGACTGGGGGCTTGGAAAAGATTGTTGACGTGAATCCAGAATCTTACCATGAACACCAGGGAACTGTCGCCGAAATCCGTAAACAAAACTTCCGGGGGTTCTACTTTTAAAACCATGCCGCAAGCATTCAGGGCTTCTTTGATCGACTCTACCACCTTGGTGATATCCGAACCGTATGCTACGCCTACATTAAGCTCGTAGCGCATTATGTGACCGTTCAGCGTCCAGTTTTTGAAATCCTTGGAAACAACCTGGTTATTCGGGAGAGTAATGATGGCGTTGGCGAACGTTTTGATAAAGGTGGCGCGGATATTGATCTTTTCGACGACGCCCCTCGTGTTGTCGAATTCGACAATGTCGCCGGGCCTGACTTCTTTGCCTATCAGCAGGATCAGGCCGCAGACAAAGTTTTCAATGATTTCCTTGAGGGCGAAACCTAACCCGACGCTGAGTCCGCCCAGAATAAGTTTGATGTTTTCCCACTTGATATCAAAGGAATTGAGCACGTAGCCGGTAAAGACGAGCCATGCAAGATATTGGAAAACCAGGAAAAATGACGTTAAAGAACCCGATTCCATGTTTCTGGAATCACCGAAAACCAGCAACAGGTGCCTGAGCCAGTTCAAAGTGAATTTCAGGAAAAGGCCAAGCAGGATCAGGAATAATATTTCCTGGAAGCTGATCTGAATCATCAATGCAGGCATGACATGCTTTTGCGCATATAGATCCTGCAATATCCGGCCCGCATTGAAAACCTGTCCGGTCCACCGGATCCCGCCGATAATCAGAACAAGCCATGAAACCGGAATCATCAGCGTGAAAATAAAGCTCGACAAAAGCCGGCGGTCGTTGTTTTGACCCAGTTGATCCACTATAAAATGCGTAAAAACTGAACCGGCATAGAAAATGCAGACGGACATGCCGGCGGTGACGACGCACAACATCGCGGGATATAAATAACCCGCCCAGGCAATACAGCCGGTTATTACCCAGGATACGCAGAGGATTCCCAAAACCAGAATCCTTTCCGCGGACGGATATTTATGTAAACAGGCAATAAAAAGCAGCCAGACGATTTGAATTGCCGACATGAAAACGATGATGGTCAGGAGTACTTTTACCGGCGCCAAAAGGCTAATGAGAATATCAATCAGGGACACTGCCAGGATAAAACATAAAAAGGGGTTGGGGCCAATGGCCGTCAAGCCTTTTTTCCTGAGTCTCCAGGCCGCGTCCAGTACGGCCCAGCCCAGGCATAAACCGGCTAACGTGAAAATGACCATATCATTGGTGCTGGGCAGCATGATAACTTCAAGAGCGAAAAACAGCCCGGCCCATGCCGCGAAGAACGGAACTAAATAATCTTTGATTTTAAACAATTTTAAACGCGAAAGAATTAGAAACGAGACTAAAGCCGCCGTGAGACAAGCGAAGAAATGGTGCAGGATACTCGAATAATAAAACTGGGCGGGAAGAATTACATCCAAGGTCAGGGGAAGCGTCAACCACCATTCGCAGAATTGCTGTTTCAATATTCGCCACTGGTAAAGATAGTTTGTACCTTGAAGATGGCCGAAAAAGTCAAAGCGGTACGACCAGTATTTATCGTAGTTCTGGCGGATCTCCTTTTCTGCGGTGTGTACGCCATCGTCCATGGTTTTTTCAAATGCCTTGTTTTCGGTCAGCATTTGAGTGATTTCTTCAACCCAACGCTTATAAATCGTCAATTTTGGGGTTACGTTCTTGATAATCCAGTTTTTCCGCCAGCGAAGCTCCGGGTAAGCGGTATTGAATTGCCGCACCATATTCAGGCGATGTTCGATTTGAACCTCTTCATTGATTAAGCGGACTTGGTAGGCTTTTAGCGTATTGCTTATTTCCCGGCAGGAATTCCTCAGGTCGACAATTTGCCTGAAATAAAAAGACGTGAAATACGGAGCGAATTTAGGCTGGCTGGCGAGAAGATGCTTTAATTCAACAAGCCTCAGTTTTGAACGGCTGAGTTTGGATTTGAATTCATCGTTGAGTTTCTTCACCATATCATCGATGAGGAAAAGGGTTTCATTATCAAATCCCTGGCTCCAGCGGGTTGATATCTGGTCGAAAAAATTATCCAGAATTCGTTTCGAGTTCTGATTCTCGTCTATTTCAAGTTTGGGTAAACGCTCCTGGATTTTTTCCTGGTACGCGAACAGCTTTGCGCCCATAAACAGTACGGCCGCCAATATGATCATCCGAAATGGCATTGTCAGTCGCATAGCTAGTCTCCTGCGTTGGGAAAATATTTACGGTAAATCCGGGAATATTCGTTACTGTTCATTATTTGGCGCAGTCCGTTGTTAACGCGCTTCAGCAGCCATTCCTGCTTTTTCTGTATTGGGAATCCCGCATATTCGTATTGGCTGAAAAGAACAAGGTTCATAGATTCAAAAGCATTGGGATGCAAGCGTTGGAAATACAACGCAATACTGCGGTCGGTGAGGATAGCATCGATTCTGTCCGCCGTCAGCTCCTTGTATAGTTTTGCCGTCGAATAATACGCTTTATAACTTTCGATCTTTTTCGCTTCGCAAAGTTTCCGGCAATAGTCTTCCAGTATTCCTTTAGAGGTTCCGATCTCACATCTTCTTAGATCGGAGAGTTTTTTCACTGGACTGCCTTTTTTTACGACAAGGACAGTATCGTGTTCATCACAGGGCCATGAAAAATTATAAACTCTCTGCCTTTCCGGGGTAATGAGAATGGGCATTCCCATAATATAGGGTTTCCCTTTGGGAATGCTGTTCCGGTAATCTACGAAAAGAGTCCTTACGTATTTGATCTCAAAGTTCTGGAGTTTTGCAACCGCTTCGAGAATATCAATATAATACCCGGTCGGACGTCCCGTTTTAGAATCCATCATGGTGTAGGGCGGATACTCGAAAAAAACAACAGTTACAGTTCGCCGTCCCGTATCGTCAGAGAACAGCCGCAAACTGAAAATGCCGGCTGCAACAAGAAAAATAACCAGCAGACAGCCTATTTTTTTCAGGTGTTTCGCCATATGATAAAAGTATTGACTTTTACAAACAGTTTTACTAAAATATCCGAATACGTTAAATCCCTGTAAACTAATATACCTCACGCGTATTTTAATTGCAAACGGTTTTACCGGTAAATTGCGGTTCAACATCTGCACAAAGTTTGAC
>JBAYCO010000144.1:0-8759 GCA_041668685.1 Victivallaceae bacterium
GGGTATCTATGGAGGCGCCTTTATTGCGGAATACGACCCGGAACATGATTTCATTTATGGAAAAAACCCGAAAGTAGTGGCGCAAGTAGGACATGAGCAGAACAGACCGGTTTCAATGGCAGAACATAACGGGTTAATATACATGATAACAAAGGCGGAATATTGTTCTCTCGGCGGCGCCGTGTCAGTATTCAACCCGAAAACGAATAAAATAAGCGTTTACCGCAATTTTGTAAAAAACCAGAATCCTAATTCAATGTTTAAAGTCGGCAATTATCTGGTCGGCACAACGGAAATATACGCTGACATGGGCACTCACTCTGGTACCGCAAAGGAAGCCGTTGTTTATGTTTGGGATATGGATGCCGGGAAAACAATTCATACATCGACTCCGAAACCGGGAAACGCAATGCTTGCAGGAACAGCAATTTCGCCGGAAGGCAAGCTGCTGGGAATATGCGGAAAAGAAATTTTCATATTTGATGTGATAGAAAAATCATATAAATATCATGATATAAAACTTCTGCCGTCAAAAGGAGTTTTCATAAACAGGACAACTTTTATCGGGGTAACAAATGAAAAAATATTTCTGTTTAATGTAGACAGCGGAAAGGTACAGTATCTTGCTGATTTTAAAAATATTGGCATCTTTGAAAAAATATCCGCCAATGAATTTTTATTCGACAGCGAAGACAAAATATTCAAATTAAAACTTTTATGATAAAGGATACGACAATGAACCCGAACATTCTGGCAATCAACGGCGGTCCCAAAACCCGCGAAACTCCGTTCAGCAGCGGTTCCCGTTACGGCGAAGCCGAAAAAAAAGAAATAATGGATGTATTCAACAACGGCCGACTCAGTTACTGGAGCAAATTCAAAGTCAACAGTTTCTGCGACCGGGTCAAAGAATATTTTTCCTGCGGCTACTGCGCCGGCGGCTCTTCCGGTTCGGCAGTCATTCACGCCGCGGTCGCAGCCCTGGAAATCCCTCCCGGCTATGAAGTAATAAGCTCCCCGATTACGGATATCGGCACCCTGATCGGCGTCCTTTACCAGAATCTGATACCGGTATTTGCCGATGTCGATCCGCATACGTACAACATGACCGCCGAAAGCATCAGGAGCAGAATCACCGACCGCACCCGCGCGCTCATCGTCGTTCATCTCGCCGGCAATCCGTGCGAAATGGATGAGATTATGGAACTGGCCCGCGAATACAAAATCCCGGTAATAGAGGATTGCGCCCAGGCGTATAACAGTATTTACAAGGGCCGGAAAGCGGGAACCATAGGCAGCGCAGGTTGTTTTTCCCTCAACGAATCGAAACATATAAGCTGCGGCGACGGTGGTTTCGCAATTACCGACGACGAGGAACTTTTTTACGGCATGCATAATTATCTGGATAAATATTACGACCGTTTTCAGCGCGGCAACCGCATGTTCCGCCTGGCTCCATGTTACCGTCTGAGCGAACTGCAATACGCCGTCGCCCTGGCGCAGTTGGACAAGATAGACACGATAACCGACACCCGCGCAAGGCACGCCGAATCATTGACGCGGCAGATAAAACACAACGCGGCAATCTCGGTTCCCAAAGTATACCCTCACAACAAAAGTTCTTTCTGGTTTTATATGTTCAGGCTGAATCCCGAAAAAATCTCCTGTTCAATAAATGACTTTGTCATGGCGCTGAAAGCGGAAGGCATTTCCGCCGTCGCGGGATATATACCGCGGCCGATTTATCTGGAAAAAATGTTTACCGAAAAAGCCTTCTTTCCCGGCAATGTCTGGCCGGCAGAACTCGCGGCCGGAAAAAGCTACAGTTATGAACCCGGTCTGTGTCCGGTAGCTGAAGAAGTCCTGGCCAGCGCGGTAAGAGTTCCGGTCAGCGAGTTTTTCACATCCCGCGACGTCGATGATATCGCTTCAGCCATTAATAAAGTTCTGGCGGTATACACAAAGTAAAAACCCGGCATTGAAAAACTCCCCATAAGGCGTCAACTTAAGATATAAGCCGATAATCAATAAAGAGCGCATAACAAGTAGGCCGGCTTTCGATGAAAGCGGCAAGAACAACATTATATGACCTGACAACGTTTCATGTCGCCGGTCTCATCGAGACGCGGCGCTACTTCAGGTCACAAATTAAGTATAAGGCAAAAGATGGTAAAACCGAAAAACTATGACCCCGCCCGAAGGACGGGGTTTTAAAGACTCAAATAAAATTCACTTGGAGAAATCTGAATATGACGACTTATTTGAACCCACTGGTAACCCAAAATGATACAGTTGACAGCCTGAAACCCAAATTGCAGGACATCAAGTCCCGGATAACGGAAATTGTCGGACAGGCGGAGATCGCTAAGGTTGAGCCGAACCCGGAACTTGTTGCCGAAACGGACTGCGGTAAATACATCAGGCGCAAAATCACTTTCGCCGTTGCCGGAGATGAACGCATATCCGCGTATATCCTGATTCCGAAAAATATCAAAAAACCGGTTCCGGCTGTTCTTTGCCTGCACGGAACAAGTTATCAAGGCAAGGGAAACGTAGTTTCCCGGACGCCTGAACTACCGGGGCGCAATTACGGGCACGAACTGGCGGAACTCGGCTATGTTACATTCGCCATCGACGATCCGGTGATGGGGGAAAGAAATCCCCAAGGGAAAAGTTATGATACCAGTCGCTTCTATAAACGTTATCCCGACTGGTCGATCATCGGCAAAATGATTTGGGATTACGGCTGCGCCATAGATTACCTCAACACCCTTGATTTTGTCGATCCGTCCAGATTGGGCGGGACAGGGCATTCGCTTGGGGCAACGACATTGCTGTTCCTGGCCGCGCTGGAACCGCGGCTGAAAGTTTCCGCCGCCAGCTGCGGCTGGGGCAGTCTGCATTCCCGGCAGCCGCGTCTGGACGCTTTTATCGGTCCCGACCATGGCTACGTCCGCTTAATGAAATTAAAGGAACTGTTCCTGGCCGGGGAAAAAGCGCCTTTTGACTTTCATGAACTGATCACCCTGATCGCGCCCCGGGCGCTGTTGCGGATTTCCGGCTATAACGACCCGGTCACGGTCTGGCCGGAAATAATCGCGGAATCCAGTCTCAAAGCCGCAAAAGTCTATCATTTAATGGGTTGCGGCAAAAGGTTCGCGCAGTATTTTCACGGCGACGGCCACGATATTACCCGAACGACCAGAACTTTGATCTATACCTGGTTTGAAGAACAATTTAAGGATATTGGAGCATAAAATGACCCGCGTTGAAGAAAAAGTCAGACAGGCTTTAAAAGGAACCGGCCCGCGGGGGCAAACAACCCCGGCCGCGACATCGCGTTATCTTGACCTGGCGGAACACATTGTCAATGAAGCGGTAAACTGGCAGGATGAATCCGGCAGGATAATAGACCCTTACGAAAAAAAGGAAACCAATACCGTTACCGCCAGATACGTCGGCGCGCTCGGACTGCTCATGCTGCAAGGCAGAAGCCGGCACCTGGCCGACTCGTGCGCCAGGGCACTGACTCCCGCTCTCGAAGATCTTTTTCTCCGGAAAACCGAGTGGGGAGAATTCATCGTCAAGGAAGCCTGTATGGCGTATGCGGCGCTGAAAGACGAAGTTTCCCCGGAACTGGCGCGGCATTGGAAGCATCTGCTGGCGGATTATGACCCGGAAACCGCTTACGGGCGCACTTATACCAATTGCCCGGAAAGCAACCTGCAAAATTACTGTACTTTCGCAGTCGCCGGTGAAGCATTGAAACAAAAACTGGAACTGGCGGACAATTCCAAATTTATCGCCCGCTATATCCGGCAGCAGTCAACGTTTTTCGATAAAAACGGCATGTATAACGACCCGCATTCCCCGATGACCTACGACATGGTTTCCCGAATGAATTTAAGTTTGGCGCTCTGGGCCGGATACCGTGGAAAAGGTTTTGAAGCGCTGGACGAAACGTTAAAACTTGGCGGCATGGCTCAACTCCTTTACCAGTCCCCGACCGGGGAATGTCCGTTCGGCGGACGCAGCAATCAGCAGAATTTCAACGAAGCGACTTTTGCGCTCATCTGCGAATTCGAAGCCGCCCGGTGGGCCGGAAAAGGTGATCTGTTAATGGCCGGGGCTTTTAAACGGGCCGCGTCGCTCGCCGTAAATTCCATTGAAAAATATTTGTGTGAAACCCCGATATACTTCACTAAAAATTTATTTCCGTCGGAAACCCAGCACGGCCGCCAGAAAGGTTACGGATTCTACGGCGCTTATTCGCTGCTGATCGCAAGCCAGTTGGGATTCGCGTCGCTGCTCGCGGACAGGAATATCAAAGAAAGTAAATGTCCCGCGGAATGCGGCGGTTATATCTTCACGACGGAAGACAGTTTCCACAAAGTATTCGCCGCCTGCGGCGGATACCATATCGAGATCGACAGTAACGCCAATTTAACTTACGACGCTTCCGGGTTGGGAAGGGTCCATAAAGCGGGATTTCCCGCCGAGCTTGCCCTGTCCGCCCCGATAACGGCGACTCCCGGCTTCCTTACCGCAATTCCCCCGGCCCCGGCAAATATCGCCATCGGCCCCGGCTGGAACCGGATATGGCTGGCCGACCTGAACGGAGACCGGCTCCATGCAACCTGCAAGGTACTGGAAGAAAACGAAAACCGGATTCGCTTCAAAATAGACTATGATTGCGACTCCGGCCGTGTTTCCGAACTATATGATGTTTCACGTGAAGGCGTAGAGATAGAGGCAATTCAAGTCCAAAACCAGGCGCTTGAGTTCCGGATACCGCTGCTCAAAACCAACGGCAGGGACAGTTCCGAAATAAAACTATGCGAACACGGTTTCGAGGTACATTTTCAGGGTTTTATTTACCACGCCGAATGCCTGACTCCGGACGCAAAGATCAGCATCGAGGACTTTGAAGCGCCGAACCGGAACGCTATTTATAAAACCGGGCGTTTTTCCGTTCCCGGAAACCGGATGCTGATCCGTCTTTCGCTATCATTAAAAGATAACTCGTAATGCGAAATTTTGCTTCCTCTATAATTTTGACAGGATAAACAGGATATTACAGGATAAAATAAATGGCTTTAAGTAGCGCCGCGTCTCGATGAGACCGGTGACATACAACGTTAACAGGCCGCGTAATGTTACTCTTTGCCGCTTTCATCGAAAGCCGGCCTACCTGAAATTCCCGCTAAAGAGCTTAAGTTCAAATAAACTGACTGATTGCTGCCTTTTTTTAGAAATTTTTCCGGAATATGGAAAAAAACGCTTGACAAATCTCGAAAAATATATTATTCTAGTTATATGGAAATAAACCGAGTAACCGAGTCACTTTTATGGCAGTATTGACCACACAGAACAAAACGCAGAAAATCGCGTCACTGTTGCGCAAGCGGATAAAATCCGGCAAATACGCGACCGGGGCAAAGCTGCCTTCCGCGGTTGCCATGGCGACGGAATTCGGAGTTACCAAGGAAACCGTGAATATGGCCGTATCCCACCTGGTTTCGGAAAATATCGTCTACCGTAAACAGGGCAGCGGAACTTACATATCGGATTCAAAAAAACAGCGGACAAAAATGCTGGGCGTTCTTCTCCCCGGTGAATGCGCCGGAGAATTTTTCTCCGCCATCATAAAAGGAATAGATCATGTTTCCAGTGCCAACGGCTACCATCAAATCGTTAAATTTTCCGGCCGCACCCAGGAAAGAGAAAAAAAATGCATTGAAGAACTCCTTGAAGCCAAAGTCGATGGAATTATTCTATGTTTCAATCACCCGGAACATTCAAAAAGCAATGTCGAATTTCTCATTAAGCAAAAAGTTCCTTTTGTGTTGATCGACCGGCATTTACCGGAACTGCAGACCGATTATGTCGGTTTCGATAATTTTGAGGCTGGGCGCATGGCGACAAATTATTGCATAGAACACGGCCATCGCGACATTGCTTTCGTATCAATTCGGCCCGATGATTACAGTTCCGTAGTTACACGCCTGAACGGATACTATTCAGCCATGCGAGACGCAAGGCTTGCCCCCAATGTGATAAAATGCAACGAGGGGAACGAGCTAAAAACGAAAATAGAAGCCTTACTGAATATGAAGTATCCTCCGACTGCAATAGTGACACACCATTTGAATGAAATAATGGCAACCACAAAAGAAAAAAATCTGCAAATACCTCAGGATATTTCAGTTGTTATGTTTGGCCTTATGTCAGACCCTTTCAATTTTTTTTCAGATATTGATTTTCCTGTTGATAAGATGATAAAAAAGGCGGCGGAAATACTTATTGACAGAATCAATACGGAAGTTTATTCAGAGAAACGCATAATAGAACTGAAGCCGGAATTGATAACGGGAAGTTCTGTAACCACCCGAAAACTGAAAGTAGTGTAATTTAAGAAAAAGTAAAGTATTAATATTATATCTATCATCTTGATAGAAAAACTTAACCTATATTGCGAGGACAATGTCATGTCAGATGTAAATGAAAAAATCTGTCGTCTTGAAGAATCACGAATTTTTTTCAACCGAAACAGAATTGAAGAATTTTCACAAAACAAGAAAAGGCGCCTGGAAGTTTATAAAATATTAAAATATGTCGGTTTGATTATTATGAATTGCTTTATATATAATATATCTTTTGGCGATGTTACAGGTCTGAATGCACAGAATGAAAAAGAATGGATATCCTATACGTTGCCGCTACCTCATGAAATATCAATAAAAAAGAAAGTCACTATTCCTGTAAAAAATCTCTCAATAAAAACAGCTAAGGATGCAGGTGCCGTAGTTAATAATGCAGCACGCCTTCTAAAAATGTTTTACATGGCAAAAACCGGTACCGAAGCAAAGGGTGATGGCTTTGAAATCATCATTGGAAAAATAGATAAGAATGGTTATGTTGATACTCTACAGGTACCAAATTGGCAACGTCTTACAAAATTAAAAAATAACGATCAAGCGTATTTTATAATACCTGTCCAAGATAATAAGCTTTTAGTTACCGGCCTGAATGAGAAAGGGATTTTTTATGGAGTTCAGACATTAAAACAATTATTAAATAAAGATATCAACGAAACACAAGTTGTAATCCCCTTGGCAACAATTACCGATTGGCCGGATTTGTCCTGTCGTGGATTGTGGAATGGCGAATCCCTGTTGCTTTATGAATACTTGTCTATGGTAAAACTCAATTATGCAAAGAACTACGTCGCGTCTTCTCCATTCATCCGCAAAGGGAAAATATCTATTCTTAAGCAAAATCTTAATTATGCTTTTGATTTGTGGGAAAAAGCAAAACTATTTGCCTTTGATAATGTCCCTAATGTCACACATCTGAACTTTTTTCCACACCCGCATATGACGAAAGGAGATAAAATATATGATGTATGGCCAGAACTGGCAGGGCAAGGCGATACGGCTTTACAAGATAAAAAAAAGCCATATTTGCGAGTTCCCTGCGCATCGAACCCAGTTCTCGTAAATATTCTTACGGATATTTTAAAATGTTTTGCCGCCAAAGGAATTACTGAAGTAAGCGTATGGACTTCTGAATTTTACAGTTATTGCTCATGCGAAAAATGTCTCAAAGAAGGACAGATGGTACTTGAAGCCAGAGCCATAGCAAATGCGTGGCGTAATATAAGAAAACAATATCCTGATTTTAAAGTGAGAATTCTTGGTTTTCCCTTGCCTCGGAAAAAGGATATTTCAGGCGGTAAATATAGACATATTCCAGCTGTATGGAACTATGAAGAACAAATAGGGAAAATAATGAATGAACTTCCCAAGGAAATAGTAGTTGAAATAGTATATCCACACAGAAAAATCAAGGATGGAAGTATTTCAGATCCAGAATTGGATGTATTTGCTCAAAAAGGTTATACCCTTGTGGAATATAATGCGGCTTTAAATACCAGTTGGACTAATTTTCTTGATTTTGGAGAAATCCCCTTTACCAGACAAGACGCCCGCTCACTGCTTTCAAGGAGGTGGCAGGGAATGATGATGTGGTTTTCCTACCCCGCTCCCGGCAAAGCTGGCAGAAACAGTATAAAATACGCATCCCAGGGAATATTTGCATTAGCTGAGTGGACTTGGAACGCTAATGGAAGATCAATTCCAGATTTTATAAAATCTTGGGCTTTGGTAACTGGAGCAACTCAGGAAGAAGCAGAATTGCTGGTTGAATGGGCAGCAACAATTATTCCAATTGATGAAGCAATGAAACCATTTAAATGCAGTTTTTATCCTTTTCCAAACGCTGACCTGATAGACAAATATATACAGTCGCCTCAAAAGTTAAATGCAAAAAAACTGGCTGGTCTAGTAAGAAGTACGCAAAATATTGATCTAAAAAAATCTATTGAAAAATTAAGCAAGGCCCTTAAATTAGCCAAAAAAATTAACAGCAAGCCTCAAATCTATAAACAAACTATGGAATTGTTATATGCCTGCCAAACAGCCAACTTATGTTCCCAGTTGTTAAAAATTACTCCCCCAAAAACAAATCCTGAAATTTTAGAAAAATTAAGAAAGGATTGGAATAATACTATCACCAAATGGGAAAGTGCATATAACGAACTTCGTCGTATGACAAGCAACGCATATATGTTTACAAGGGCTGAACGGAGAAATGCAAAAAATACGTTTCTTATGCCTTAATTTGATTGCTTTTGAAAAAAAAGTCACTTAACCGAAAAACCTTAAAGGAGGATAAAAAAAATGAGAAGACAGATTTTA
>JBAYCO010000145.1:0-8733 GCA_041668685.1 Victivallaceae bacterium
CACGCAGCCGACAATAACCCCGATAATCAGGGGCAAGGCAAAACACAAGCCCATTTTCAGCATTTGCAACTGACTCAGCGAATTCAATTCCGGCAGCAGGGAAATTCTTGGTGCACCGCCGGCCGACTGATTGCCGGAATTTTCGGTATTACGTTGCTCACAAGCCGCTTTTACCCGGAAAAATTCCGCCCGCAGTTGTTCGAGGCGCGTCAGGGAAACGGAATCATCCCCAGACTCAATAGACTTAGGCAGTTCGTTGAATCTTTCAATCAGGCCCGCAAGTTTTTTAGCGGCGGCCTCGTTATCCGTCAATTTCCCGGTCATATCAGCAGTTTCCGCTTCGAGTTCCGCGTTTTTCTGATTCAGGCGGAGATCCAAGTCGTTCCTTATCTGGCAATATATTTGCATCTGCTGTTCCTGAAGGGAAAGATTTTTGTCCACCTCGGCAGTGGAGTATGACGCGGAAGTATCTTCCTCGCTTCTAAGCGAATTAAGGCTGTCTGCGATATATTTATGACGCAAAGTAACCAGCCCGTCACTGACAAAATCTTTTCTTTTGGTCATGTTTTCCTCTCTGCTAAGTTAACGAACCTGTTTTCCGCCTTCCGCCGCATGGTCATAAAAACGGGTAGTCGGATAAGCAAAATCTATGTCCTCGTGTTGAGCGAATTCCGCCAGCACATTTTCCCATATGGCATGCTCGCAATCGCGCCGCCGGGGCGGTTCAACCAGCAAACGCATGGTCAGCAAAACCCCGCAGGCGTCAATAGAAGTATAAATTATCGGAGTAAGCTTCCGGTAATATATCATGTAATGTTTACTGGCGTCATTAAGCTTGGTCTTGGCTTGGTCGCTGACCTTCAGCGAATGTTCGTCCGCGATCTTCTGGAGGATCAGCTTCGCTTCCTGCCAGTTGCTTTCAAAAGTTATCAGTATCGGCAGCTCAATCCAGATATACGGAAAAGTTTCCGTAAAATTGATAATGGTTTTGTTAAGGACAACGCTGTTGGGAACGTGCATTACCCGTCCGGTGCTCTGGTCGGCATGAACCCAGTTGCCGACTTCATTCAGGGAAAATTTGAATATCCTTATATCAATAACGTCGCCGGTGGGCCCGTCTTCGATCTGGATACGGTCCCCCACCTGGAACGGGCGCATCCAAACCAGCGCAAACCACCCGGCCAGACTTCTGATCAGGTCCTGCAGCGATATAATTATCGCCGCGGCAACCAACGCGACAATATTCACTACGTCCCAGCGCGGATTGAACCATACCCGGAACAACACCAAAAATACCAGGAACATATAGGTGTAACCTATGGTCTTGCGCCAACGGTAGCGTAATTCAACTTTTTCGGTTTTATTGCAGATTATGCGTTTTATGAGGAAACGCAGGAGCCACAGGATAATTATCGCGATGATCGAAATAAATATCTTATGCTGCGTAGTGGGAGCCAGTCCGGTAAATTCCTCTATCCAGGCATTGATATTGTCAAGCATATATAATTACCTCTAAATTAGTATAATATATATAATCTAACATTCCTGAACGAAAATAGCAAGTTTCCCTGACCGGAATGCATTTCCCTAAGTTGAACCGCAAAAATATTTATCGCATAAGCGATGCTACAGAAAAAATAAGTTTGACCGCTTAAGTCGCAACGATATTGACCAGACGGCCCGGAACACAAATGACCTTGCGGACGGTTTTACCCTCAATCGCGGCTTTTACCTGTTCGTCGGCCAAGGCGATCTTTTCCATTTCTTCGGGTTTGGCGTCGGCCGGCATCATAATCCTGGTCCGGGGCTTGCCGAGTATCTGGATGAGGATTTCCGCTTCAGCCACTTTCAAATATTCTTCCCTGTATTCAGGCCACGGTTCGTAGGCGATAGTTCCGTCGTGTCCGAGTTCCTGCCACATTTCTTCGCCGACATGCGGCGCGAACGGCGCCAGAAGTTTCACAAAGGTTTCCGCGGCTTCGCGCGGCAGTTTATTCGATTTTGAAAATTCATTGACAAAGATCATCATCTGGCTGATTGCGGTATTGAAGCCGAAACTTTCAATATCATCCCCAACTTTCTTAATCGTCGCATGCATGACCCGAAGCTGGTCTTCATCACAGGGTTCATCAACAATCTCAGAACAAACTATCATACGCCAGGCGCGTTTGAGGAAACGGAACACGCCTTCGACCCCCTGCGTATTCCACGGCTTGGTCGCTTCAAGCGGGCCCATGAACATTTCATAGAGGCGCATGCTGTCCGCGCCGTAGGCTTTGATTATATCATCAGGATTGACCACATTTTTCAATGATTTCGACATTTTTGCCGGGAATTCTTCAAGTTTTTCGCCCGTTTCCTTGTGAACCGGGCCATCGGGCGTTAACTCGACCTTGTCGTTCGGCACCAGCGCCCCGCGCGCGTCTTTATGGGACAAACCGAGAATCATCCCCTGGTTGACCAGCTTCATAAAAGGCTCTTTGGTATGGACAACGCCGATGTCATAAAGCACTTTGTGCCAGAAACGCGCATAAAGGAGGTGAAGCACGGCATGTTCCGCGCCGCCGACGTAAAGATCAACCGGCATCCAGTAATTTTCTTTTTCCAGAGCCCACGGCAGTTCGGAATTACGCGGATCGATATAGCGCAGGTAATACCAGCATGAACCGGCCCACTGCGGCATGGTATTAGTTTCGCGACGTCCTTTCATCCCGGTTTCGGGATCAGTGTAATTCAGCCATTCCGTCGCATTCGCGAGCGGGGATTCGCCGGTGCCGGAAGGTCTGAACTCATCCATTTCCGGGAGTTGCAGCGGCAATTCGTCCTCAGGAACCAGTTTTATGGAGCCGTCCTCCATGTGGATAACGGGGAAAGGTTCGCCCCAGTAGCGCTGGCGGCTGAACAGCCAGTCGCGCAATTTATAATTGACCGCGCCTTTGCCGATGCCGCGCGCTTCAAGCCATTCAGTGGTGGTGCGCTTGGAATCCTTAACTTCCATGCCGTTTATATCCAAGCCGTCGTCATTGGCGGAATTGATCATTTTGCCGTTGCCGGTCCAGCAGGCTTTGCCCGCGAGGACATCTTCGACACTGACGCCTTCGGCTTTCGCTTCGGCCGCGTCCGGTTCGATAATGCAGACGATCGGAATACCGAACTTCTGCGCGAATTCAAAGTCGCGGGTATCATGCGACGGCACCGCCATGATCGCCCCGGTTCCATAAGTGATCAACACGTAATCGGCAACCCAGACCGGGATTTTGTCGCCATTCACGGGGTTAACCGCATAGGCCCCGGTAAATTCGCCGGTTTTCTCAGTATTAAGTTCCGTCCGGTCAAGGTCGCTCATGCGTTCGGCATGGGCGCGGTATTTGTCAACCGCCGGGCGGTGTTCGGGAGTCGTTATCTTTTCCACGAGCGGATGTTCGGGGGCCAGAACCATATAAGTCGCCCCGAACAAAGTATCCGGGCGGGTCGTGTAAACTGTAATTACATCTCCGGTGGAATCAACCTTGAAATCGACTTCAGCCCCGGTGGATTTTCCTATCCAGTTGCGCTGCATTTCCTTGATGCCTTCCGGCCAGTCAAGTTCATCAATGTCTTCGAGGAGACGTTCGGCGTAAGCGGTGATCTTCAGCATCCATTGTTTCATCGGCTTGCGGACGACCGGATGATCGCCGCGCTCGCTCCTGCCGTCAATGACTTCCTCGTTCGCCAGTACCGTACCAAGAGCCGGACACCAATTCACCGGGACTTCATCGATATAAGCAAGGCCTTTTTTGTAAAGCTGGAGAAATATCCATTGCGTCCAGCGGAAATAGTCGGGGTCGGTGGTGTTGACTTCGCGGTCCCAGTCGTAGCTGAATCCGAGCGAACGGATCTGTTCGCGGAAAACGTCAATATTCTTATTGGTGGTAACTGACGGATGAGTCCCGGTTTCAATCGCGTACTGCTCGGCGGGCAGCCCGAAAGCGTCCCAGCCCATCGGGTGGAGAACATTGAAACCGCACATGCGCTTGTAACGACAGATAATATCCGTCGCCGTATAACCTTCCGGATGCCCGACATGCAGCCCCGCCCCGCTGGGATAAGGAAACATGTCAAGTGCGTAATATTTTGGTTTATCCTCAAAATCCCCGGTCTTGAAAGTCTTGTTCTTAAGCCAGTAATCCTGCCACTTCTTCTCGATCTCCCTGAAATCGTAATGCTCTTTACTCATTATTTTATATCCGAATTATTGTCACAGTTTAAAAATTAACCCAGTAATATGCAAGCAAAAAGCCTGTAATTCAATAATAATAAGATAAAAAGCCCGGTTTTATTGCGAATCAGGAACCTGAAGGCTCCGACAAAAGTCGCGCAGACTCAGCAAAGTGCATCCGCCTTTGATACTATTGTTTTAAAGCTCGATACCCAGTTTTCGGTAAGCGCGTTCGGCCTTGGCGTTGGCGGCCTCGACACTTTCGTCCCGTGCCAGGATTACCGCCATACGGCGGTGGCCGTTGACTTCGGCTTTGCCGAAAATACGCATCGCGGTATCCGGTTCCTCAAGCACTTTTTCCAGGTTGGTAAATTTAACTTGAGTTGATTTACCCTCGACAACCACCGCGCGCGAAGCCGACGGGCCGTGAAAAGCGATATTCGGTATCGGCAGTCCGAGAATAGCGCGGGCATGCAGGGCGAATTCGGAAAGGTCCTGGGAAATCATAGTCACCATGCCGGTATCGTGCGGGCGCGGCGAAACTTCACTGAAAATCACCTCATCCCCCTTGACGAAAAGTTCAACCCCGAAAATACCGCGCCCGCCCAGGGCTCCGGTTATTTTCCCGGCCATATCCTGGGCTTCCTTTAAAGCTTTTTCCGACATCGCCTGCGGCTGCCATGATTCGCGGTAATCCCCGTCAATCTGGCGGTGTCCGACCGGTTTCAGGAAAGACGTCCCGCCGCAATGGCGTACCGTCAAAAGCGTTATTTCATAGTCAAAATCAATAAATCCCTCGACAATAACTTTACCGGCCCCGGCGCGCCCGCCTTCCTGGGAATAGTTCCAGGCTTTTTCAATATCGGCGGGACTTTTTATGACGCTCTGCCCGTGTCCGGACGAACTCATTATCGGCTTAACTACACAGGGCAGACCGATTTCCCCGACCGCTGCCAGGAATTCATCTTTATCGGCGGCAAAACGGTAAGGAGAAGTTTTCAGCCCCAATTCTTCGGCGGCCAGACGGCGAATGCCTTCGCGGTTCATGGTCAGACGCGTCGCTTTTGCGGTCGGGATCACATTAAATCCTTCGGCTTCAAGTTCGGCAAGAGTACCGGTGGCGATAGCTTCAATTTCAGGAACAATATAATCGGGACGTTCTTTTTCGATCACTTCCCGGAGCTTGGCGCCGTCAAGCATCGAAAAAGTATATGAACGGTGGGCCACCTGCATAGCCGGTGAATTCGCCTTACTGTCCAGGGCGATTACTTCCACTCCAAGACGTTGAAGTTCGATAACTACTTCCTTACCCAGTTCGCCGGAGCCGCAAAGTAAAACTTTAACCGCAGTACCGCTTAATGGAGTTCCGATTGAAACCATGTTTATCCTACCTTTTTGTTAATGTTTTATAAAATTCATTTCCGCCTTACCGTATCGGCAGGTAATAGAATTTCCCGGCTTCGATCATGTCTTTGTCTTTGCCTAAAAGCTTGACGTTGATATTTGCCGATTGAACACCCGACTTCGCATTAAAAAGAGCCGCCAGGGAGAATTTCTTTTTATAGGCGATAACCTGATAATCCTTAATGCCCGCCAGTTTGGCCGCGTTCCGCACGCCGTCATCAAAGAAACCAAGTTCATCAACCAGTTTCAGTTTTAAAGCCTCGGAGCCGAGGAAGATTCGTCCGTCGGTCATTATCGAGTCCTTAAGCTTTTCAAAAGTCAGTCCCGGACGCCCGTCCGCGACAATCTGGATAAAGGCTTTATAAACTTTGTCGACATGCTCCTGAATTATCGCGCGTTCGCCCGGTTTTTCAGGGCGGGCCCCGTTAAGCAGGTCTTTGTATTCGCACGAAGTATAGGTATCGCTTTGAACGCCTATTTTTTTCAGCAGGTCATAATATTTATAATTCTGAATGATCACCCCGATACTGCCGGTAATGGAAAGACGGTGCGCGATTATCCTGTCGCAGGCACAGGCGACATAGTAACCGCCGCTGGCTCCCATGGTGCCGATCACGGCAACGACCGGTTTCCCAAGATTACGCAGTTTCATTACGCCGTGGTGGATTTTATCGCTGGCAACCACTTCTCCGCCGGGAGAGTCTATCCTGAGAATAACGGCTTTTACTGATTTGTCTTTTCCGGCCATGTCAAGGTGACGGCAGATTTTTTCAGCGGAAGCCATCGCCGAGGAGAAAGGGGAAGAATCGTCGTCGGAAATAATTATCCCGTCCACCGGTACGACCAGAATCGTATTTTTGGAGTCTTTGTCTCCGGTAATAAAACTGCGGTCATAAGAGTCAAAAGGATCATCATCGGAATCCTGAATATCGTCCAAAATACCGGCTATAACGCCTCCGAATATCGCAGCGGCGATAAAAATCATAAAGCAGAAAGCAACCGCCCCAAGAATGAACCAGAGGCAACCGTAGGATTTCTTTTGATTGACGATTACATTATTAACCGGCGGCGGTACAGTTTGTTCGTTTTTCTGCTCTTCAACGTTTTCCATTTGACTTTCCTTTTGTTATTATTTCTCCGTAATATTATACTTTGTTAATCTGAAAGCTTAACATTTATATTGCCGCCAAGTAGGCCGGCTTTCGATGAAAGCGGCAATAAGCGACTATTATAGGCCTAACAACGTTTCATGTCGCCGGTCTCATCGAGACACGGCGCTACTTGAGACCGTAAATAAATATCAGGCAAAAGTTAAAAACTCAACCTAAAAAAGTGTATTTACAATACTGTAGCATGTATTTTTATTTTTTCATACAGTTTCACCGCGGTTTCCCGGCTGAAATCGCCGCAAGTGGCGGTAAGGCAATTGGCCGAAGCCGCCGCAAGCCCCGCGGCAAAGGCTTTTTCAGGCGGAATTCCGGCAATATACTCCGCAAAGAATATCGAAGCGTTCGTATCGCCGCAGCCGAGGGAACTCACAATTTTATCCAGAACCGGCAATTCATAAACATACAGTTTCCCGCCGCAAACCAGAAAGGCTCTTCCGGGACCGTCGGTGACTGCGACGGCGTTTAAATCGTACTTATCCAGTAACAGACGCATTGCCTTTACCGCGTCATTTTCACCGGCAACGGTTTTTATTTCATCGGCGTTGACTTTGAAAATAATATCGCCGCCGACTTCAAGCACGGATGAGATATTCTGCCATGAGTCTATCAGCAAAGGCAATTTTGCCGCTTTCACTATTTCAGCGGCTTCCCGGTAAATTTCGATGGAACTTCCGGTCGGCAGCGTCCCGCAAAACGCGACGCCGTCAAAATTTTTAACGCGTTGCCGGAGTATATCGTGGTATTGCCTTGTTTCATCTTCACTTATAGGAGCCGAAGGCTCTATCAGTTCGGTCATAGCCTGGTTCGCGGACAGGCAGGTATAGCAGGTGCGGGTGGCCTGTTCCGTCCTTACCGTCCAATTTTTAATTCCTTCATCATTCAGGCAGGCGCAAAGCCGTTTCCCGGTATCGCCGCCGGCAAACTGCAAAAGTTCAACCCGCGGATTTCCCCAGCGTCCGGCGGCACGACAAAAATTAATTCCTTTGCCGGAGGCAAAACTATGTATTTTATAAGCCCGGTTAACTTCA
Organism: Victivallaceae bacterium; assembly: GCA_041668685.1. GTDB lineage: Bacteria > Verrucomicrobiota > Lentisphaeria > Victivallales > Victivallaceae > JAHOYW01. Next base: position 7,800 of record JBAYCO010000145.1, read on the forward strand.
CCGGGACGCAGTTCTTCAAAAAACAAGGTTTTCTGCCAGGCGGGATTAGGACCTAAGGCAAGTATTTTTTTGAATTTATCATTGCTCATAAAAGTGATTCCAGTATCTCAATTACTTCGCCATCCTCAAAGTTGCGAGGGTTGCTGCGCATACTGCCGCTGCGACAGTTTTTCACAATAAACGGGAAAATATCACGTTTCAATCCGAATGCCCGGAGATCAGCAGGGATATTCAGGCTTCGGCACAGTTTCTCAATTTTATCAACGAAAAATCCGCCACCCACGCAATCACAGGTCAAGGCAAGTTCATCCAAAGCCTCGAAACAGGAATCCCGGTTCAGGCGCAGAATTTTCGGAAGCAGTATGGCACAGCATAAACCATGCGGGATATGCAATTTACTGCCAATCGGGTGCCCCAGTCCATGCACGGCCCCCAAGCCGCTTTGCGCAAAAGCCAAGGCGGCGATCATACTGCCTTCAGCCATATCCCGGCGGGCGTTTTTATCGCCGAGTTCGGCGCAGACTTTCGGAAGCGCGGCAAAAACCAACTGGACGGCCCTGGCGGCCAAAGCTTTTGAAACGGCGTTGGCATTGCGGGAAATATAGGATTCTATCGCCTGGGTCAACGCGTCAAGCCCGCTGTGGGCGGTTAAATTCGCCGGACAGGAATAGGTTAATTCAGGATCGACAATGGCCAGATCCGGAAACATAGTATCATGGCGGATCGACTTTTTAATATCCGTATCCGGGTCGCTCAGGACGGAATTCGGAGTAGCTTCGGTTCCCGTACCCGCAGTAGTCGGCAACGCCGCAAAAAACAGCCCCTTGCCGGGAATTGCTTTTCGCTGGTAAAAATAATCGCCGATCATACCATCCAGCGGAATAATCGCAGCAGCAGCTTTAGCCGCGTCGAGCACGCTGCCGCCGCCGACGGC
>JBAYCO010000146.1:0-8709 GCA_041668685.1 Victivallaceae bacterium
AAGCATTATAGACAAGATAAGCGATATAGAGAAGCAGAAAAATCATTCCTTCGGTTTTTACCAAACGCCATCCGGTACGCATGAAAACCACTAAAAGAACTCCGCAAAACAACATAACCGGAATTACGACATTAAGCAGGCGGGATTCTATTTCGAGCGGGTTGATTATTGCGCACAGGCCCATTATCAGCACCAAATTGAAAATGCAGCTGCCGATGATGTTGCCCAGAGCGATGCCGTTGCGGTTTTTGCGGATGCTGGTTACGGTTACCGCCAGTTCCGGTACGGAGGTGCCGAAAGCAACAATGGTCGCGGCGATCAGGCCTTCGCTGATATTGAAACGTTCGGCTACGGCAATAACATTGTCCACCATGGCTTTGGCTCCCAGGAAGATCATCGCGATCCCGATAAACAGAAACAGCCAGGCTTTGCCCGTGGAGCTGAACGCGTTTTCGTTATGTTCTTCGCCCTCTTCGAGTTCGGCAAGCGCGTCGCGGTGTTTGAAAAGATAATACAGGTACCCGGAAGCCAGAAGCAGCATTATGAACCCGCCGATTCTTCCGAAACGTCCCCCGCTTATAAAACATATTCCGGTAAAAAGACAGAACGCGCCCAGCATAAATAAAGCGTCCCGCTTAACGACCGGCCGGGGGCTGGGCATGCCTCCGAGGAGCACTACGGCGACGCCGAGCACCAAAGCTATATTGGTGATATTGCTGCCGACCAGATCGCCGACGACAATACCGCCTTCGCCCTGGAAAGAGGCGTAAACGTCGGTGGCGAATTCGGGGAGGGACGTGCCTATGCTGACCAGGGTCAGGCCGATTACGATTTCAGGAATTTTATAATTCCTGGCGATCTGGGAAGCCGCCTCGACAAAAAAATCACTGCCTTTGACCAGAAAAAACAACCCGGCCAGGAATAAAACGATATTCAAGATGAAATGATCAGGAGCGAAAAACATTTAAAAATTTCCTGACAGCGGATTTAACGCCACTTGGTTATTGCGTCTGCTTTAAATTTAGGTACGTGAAGAACGTCTTCGCCGTCAAGGTAATATTTCATGGATTCTTCGGCGTCGATATCATCCTGTACGGGTTCTTCATCAGGATAGCCGACCGCCAGCAGATACAGGCTTTCCATATTTACCGGCAGTTCCAGGATTTTGTCGACGTTTTCTTTTTTATAAGCGCCTATCCAGCAGGAGCCGAGTCCGACGTCGGCGGCCGCATAGGACATACTCTGGATGGATGCCCCGGCATTGGTCAACATAGTTTCCCCGGAATTTTTGGGAGCCGTAACGACAATAAAAGTCAGCGGGGCGTTTTTTCCCCATTCCGGGGTACGGTTGGGAGACACCAGCCCGGCCCAGGCGGTATTGTCGAAAATGTCTTTCACCAGTTTTTTGTCCCGGACGACAATATAATGCAGCTTCTGCACGTTTCCCCCGCAGGCAGCCAGCCGTCCGGCCTCAAGCATATAACGTATATCCTTGTCAAATACCTGAACCTGCTTAAAGCGCCTGACTGTCCGGCGTTTTTTCAATAAATCGCTGAATTCCATAACCACCTCTCCTTGATTAAGAATTATATTCTTTCAGAAATTCGTTTATATATCCGTTGATATTGTTTTGCGTTATCTGGATAACGCCCATTTCCCGCAGGACGCTTTCCGGCGAGTCGGAAGCATGGGCGGTATTGACCATTACGTCGCTGCCGAAATCCCGGCGCACGGTGCCGCCCGGAGCTTTGGTCGGATCGGTCGGTCCCAGGACGTTGCGGATTTTCGCGATGGCGTTTTTACCTTCATAGATCAGCACCAGGCATTTTACCAGTCCGGGGTCGTCCATTTCGTTTTCCGGGCAATCCGTCGGGCGGCGTCCTGACATGAACTCGATAATCCGGTAAAACTGATCATCGGCGTAACTTTTGCCGACGGTTTCGGTCAGGCTGTCAATCACATCGTCATTCATTTTGAAATCAAGTTCCGTTTCCAGGATCGCCTTGGCTTTGCCGCCGATCATCGGGGCCAGTTTGTTGCGCAGGGCGCCCTGGACCGGTCCGTAAAACTCAAGCGCTTCCTTGACCGACATGCGGTAAACTTTGCAGCCGACGATACGCAGTCCGGTGCGGCTGAGCATATCGATAATATTGCCGGGGCGGCTGCTGGGATGGCGCCAGTTGTCGGGTTTGATGATTACCAGCGTGCGTTCGTCCGTATCCTCGACGCCGACGATATTCTCGGCTATATTGTTTGTCCGGTCAGCGAAGTCGGCGAACAGCCTGAGTTTCTTTACCGCGCAGTCAATATCGGGAGGAGTAAGTACGGCCGGCTCGAAATAACGTATTGCGCCGGGCTGGGATTTATCTTCAATCAAGTCGGAATAGGTATCGCGGATGGTTTCCCCGGTCAGGAAAGGATCGCTGCTGGAATGTGTCGGATCCAGCACCCCGACCACGGAACTGAGTTTGGCGCAGGCGTTCTCTCCTTTAAAAAGGAGGAACAGGCCGCGTTCTTTTTTTCCGTTCTTTTTTTCCGTAAAGTTTTCCAGGACGTAGTCAGCCAGCAGCTTGGCGCGCTCTTTATTGGTTTTGCCGACGGTTTTCAGGAGCGAATCGGCATAAGCCTCGGCAAACTGCCGGTCCAGACCGAATATACGGGCGCCGACAAAATCCAGGTCGGTACGGCTCAACAAACGCGCCAGAATACCTCCCGTACGGGATTTCTTCAGGCTGTATGGAGTTATTAAAACATAAGAAAGTTCCACAGACATAGATTCACCTCTTATCTTATTTTTAGATTAGAACAATGAGAATTTCAAAGGACGATACTATATAACCGCTTGGAAACTTTTCAATTTTTTACCACGAAAAACATGAAAAACACGAAAGTTTTTAAATAATGACAAGGCCGGCAAAAGGATTGCTTAACAGCGATTGGGACTATTTGGCTCCAAAATCCCAAGCGTCCCAAGTATCCCAAAAGTCCCATTTTTTCAAACAACATTAATAAAACATTTCGTGTTTTTCGTGGTTAAAAACTATTTCTGGAAAACGTTGATTATATTTTTTTCTTCGCCGATGATCGTCAGTTCGTCGCCTTCTTCGAGCACCATGTCCGGGTTCCAGATATTTTCCACTTCCTTACCCGGTTTCTTGAGGAGGAGAAGCGAGATATTATATTTCCGGCGCATATCCAGTTCACGAATGGTTTTTCCGCTTAAGGATGGGGGTACTTTGACCTCGGCTATCGTCGAGCCTTTGAACGCGAACATATCGGAGATGTTGTTCATTGACAGTCGTTTTGAGAGTCTTTCCGCCACATCCTGGTCGGGCTGGATGACTTCGTCCGCCCCCAGCCGCAGCAGAATCCGTTTCTGGAGAGTGGTATTGGCCTTGGCGATGATCTTTTTCGCCCCTTCCTGTTTCACCAGCGTAAGCGCCAGGATCAGATCCTCAAAGTGGGAACTCATACCGAAAATGACCGCATCGAAATTCCGGACGTCGATTTCCTTGACCGTATCCGGATTGGTGACGTCGGCGATTACCGCTTCGGTAACTTTGTCCTTGATGTCGTTTATTATTGTTTTGGAACTGTCTATCGCGATGACGGAATGTCCCGCCTGGCTTAATTCCAGAGCCAATTTCGATCCGAAAGTACCCAAACCTATTACCGCAAACGTATTTTTCATTTTGCCGACTCCGTATTATGTTAACCTAAAATAACTCTTTCCTCAGGATATTCCAGACGACTGGTTTTTTCACGTCCCAGCAGGAACAGGAACATGGTGAAAGGGCCGATGCGCCCGACGAACATACAGCATATCAAAATAAACTTCCCGGCGGCGGTCGCTTTGGCGCTGATTCCCAGGGACAAACCGACCGTTCCCAGGGCTGAAGCCACTTCGAAAAAGGCTGAGTCCAGCGAAGCGTTGTCGGTTGCCGTCAGCCAGGTCGCCGCCACTACGCTGACAGCTATGAACGAAAACATTATGGTGAAAGCTTTCAGGACGTTGTTCTGGAGTATTTCCCGTTTGAATATCAGGACCTTCGAATTTCCTTTAAAGGTATTGTAGAGGGAAATAAAGACCAGCGCCGCGGTGGTGGTTTTCATACCGCCTCCCGTGCCGCCGGGAGAAGCCCCGATGAGCATGAAAGCGATCAGGATGATTATAGTACCCGGATGCAGTTCGTTTCCCAGCATCGGAACTGTATTGAATCCTGCGGTACGCGCCGTTACTGACTGGAAATAAGCGTCCAGCCAGCTTATCGGGGTGCTTGACTGATGTTCGAGAATTTTAAAGCTGAAAGTGCCGAAAACGATCAGGAGCAGCGAGGTTATCAGTACCAGTCGGGTATGGATGCGCAGGAAATGCTTGTGCGATAAATGCGAAAGGTCATATATTACGTAAACTCCCAAGCCGCCCAGTATGATAAGCAGGGAAACCACTATTTTGATAAACGCGGACATGCCGATCAAGCTGGAGTCGAAAGTGCTGAATCCGGCATTGCAGAACGCGGAAACCGTATGGAAAAAAGCGTGGTAGCACGAGTGGCCGAAATCAAACCTGCCGTCAAGCAGAAAACCATAGGTAAGCAGGACGAAACCGGCAAACTCAATGACGATAGAGTAAAAAAGGATTGTCCGCAGCAGCGAGTCAACGCTTTTCAACGGGAAACTGTCGCTCAGGCTGGATAACATCATGGTATTGCTGTAATTCATTTTGCGGCCCATAAGCACGATGATGGAGGCGGTAATGGTCATTATCCCCAGGGCTCCGATCTGGATCAGGGCGAGAATGATCAACTGGCCGGTAAGGTTGAACCCGGAAGTCGTCACTGTAACCAGTCCGGTCACGCAAACCGCCGAAGTGGATATAAACAAGGCGTCGAGCCATTCCAGCGTTCCCCCGGAATGAGTGACCCAGGGCAGTTTCAAGAGCAGCGTGCCGGTAATTATGGCGCCGAGAAACGAAAATATAAAATAAAGCTGACTCTTCCTTAAAAAACTCAAAGTCATACTACTTCCCCACGTAATTTCAACAGTATAGAGTTTAATCTATCGCCAAATCCCTGAAAGTAAAGGTATCATTGTCCGGCTTGTATTCAATTTCCGAAAACGCCCCGTTGCGAGTGACCGAACCGGAACAGTTTTCGCCGCGTCCGCGTTCGTCCACTTTTCTATAGGGACGGTGAACATGACCGCACAGGGAAAGATCCAAACGGCCGTCGGCGAGCATGGCGACGATTTCTTCCTGCCCGAAAAGGCGGTGCCGCAGTCGAAGTATCGGATGATCTTCGATTACCGGGTAATGCGAAACTAATATTCGCGGTTTCGATTTCGGTTCGGCACAGTAATCCAGCAGGAATTTCCGGCTGTCCTCCTTTACGAATCCCCACGAACAGAGAAGATTTGAAGGGAAACTGGTGTTAATCAGCAGGAATTCGCATTCGCCGAAGTCGAATGCCGCCGGCAGGTCGTCAAAAGCGTAACGGCCGCGCGTGAACCATAAAACCGCTTCGCGCATGGCGTCCGTGCATTTTTTTCTCCTGACGTAATAATCATGGTTTCCCGGAACGAATAATACGGGTATTGCCGAATCGCGCAGCGGTTTCAATATCGAAGTAACTTTCGCGAACTCTCCCGGCTGTCCGGTTGAGGTCAGGTCTCCGGTGCAGACAACGACATCCGGTTTGCTGTCAAGGATATAAGTTACCGCTTTTTTCAAGCGTTCTATGTGGAAAACGAATTTGCGGCGAAAGCAGTAATTAAAAACCCCGACCCAGCGTTTGTCGAAATAGGCCATGCAGTCTTCAGCCGGGCCGCCGGCGTGCGGGTCTGAGAAATGTATAATCTTCATAGTTTTTAATCGTCCGTGCCGTCCGTGTCCTTATAAATTCTTTTGCGCTTTCTTGAAAGCTTCAAGCCCGCCGAATTTATCTTCCAGTTCCTTCCTGGCTTCGGGATCGGCGTCTTTTAATTTTTCTTTAAAGTATTTCTGTTCGAAGTTTTCCAGTTCCTTTTTCCAGAAACCGTCTTCAGCATATTTAGCGATATTCTTGTCAAAAAAACCGTTGAACAGCAGGTAATAAAAATAGTCGTCCTTTATGTTATGCTTTTTGACGATTATCTTGAAAAATTTCCGCAGGTAATAATTCTTTATGTCGGCGAGTTTTACTTCTTTGACTTCTTCGTCGGGCATTTCTATAAAAATGGCGCCGTTTTCAAATTTGGTTATTCGCCCGTATTTGTAACGGTCGAATTCTATTCCCATTCCGACCAGTTTCTTGTTGTCCGCGACAAAATCCCGGTTAATTGCCATGCCTCTTTTAAACGCTTTCTGCAAGTTTTTCGCGTAAGCGGCAAAGTCTTTTGCCAGTTTTTTTTCCTCGGAGCTGAGTTTTCTTACCCTGGCGGGTTCTTTGATGGCGTCGGCAAGCATTTTTTCAGCGGCATCGTATTTTTTCCGGGTGGTAAATTCAACAAAATTATAAATAAGCGTGTCTTTCTTTTGCACCATGCTTTTTTTGTAATCGGCGACCCGTTTTTCGATTTTAAGTTTGCGAATTTTTTCTTCCTGCCGTTTGATTGCCAGCCGCCGTTCGCGCTCGACGGCTTCTTTTGCCTGCCTTATTCTGCGGGCTTCGGCTTCCTGCTCCGCTTTCTTTTCCGCCAGTTTCTCTCTTTCCGCCTTTTTCTTGCGGGCCGCAATTGCGGCAAGGTGTTCTTTTCGCAGCTTTTCGCGGGCGGGAATCACCCTGTTTTTTTCATCCAGCGGTACGTAAACCGCCATAAGTTTTTTGGAAGCCTGCGTTTCCTTGCCGGGCAGCAGATAGGGAAATTCTTTAATGATGGCGTCCGCCTTGGTCAGGAATATGTCCGAGCTGATTTTTTTGGTCTGGTATTCCGCGAGCATGGAATTGACGGCATTTAAATATTCCTGCCGGAAAGTCCGCCGAACCGGCAAGGGAATTGCCGGGGTCTGGGTCGGTTCGATTTCTTCGCCGAGCGGAAGGATGTAAAACCAAACCAGCGCCGCCCCGACCAGAATGATTATACTAATGGTTATTGCGGAATAGGCAACCAGTTTTTTTCTGGGTTTTTTGAACGTGCCTTCGAGTTCGTCGGAGAACAACAGCCCGGTAGTAGTGGAGCCGGTGGATACCGTATACAGTGGTTTCAAATTACCGGTAGTGGTGGTGGGAAAATCCGCATCCAACGGTGTTTTGTCATTATCCTCAGGATTTTTTTCTTTAGGAATGCTGCGGGTTCTGGTCGAAAAGACTTTCGGAACCGCGCCGGTGGACGACAGTTTGCCGCGTCTGAACAGGCGCAAATCCTCAACGAGTTCTTCAGCGTCCTGATAGCGTTCGTTAATGTTTTTCCTCATCATTTTCATGATGATCTGCCCGATCGCTTCCGGGACTTTCGGGTTTACCACCTGCGGCGGCACCAGGGCCGCTTCAAGGTGTTTGCGGGCAATTTCATTGGCGGTACGGCCTTCGTAGGGGAAACGTCCCGTTACGAACTGGTAGAAGGTCGCTCCGAGACTGTAAATATCACTGCGTATATCCATTGGCGCGCCGGTAAGGTGTTCCGGACTGATGTATTGCGGAGTCCCCATGACTTCTTCTTCATTTTCGTCGTCCATATCCCCGGCTACGCGGGAGAGTCCGAGGTCCGCGAGTTTGGCGCGGTTGTTTTTGGCGAGGATGATGTTATCGGGTTTGATGTCGCGGTGGATCAATTTCTGTTCTTTCCACGCGCAGTCAAGCGCTTCGCCGATCTGCTGAATAATGGTTACGGCTTTGTCGATGGGGATAATTTTGTCGCGTTTCAGGACATCCTTCATCGTATCGCCGTTGATATATTCCATGGCGTAGTAGAAAATGCCTTCGTCTTCACCGACCGCGTAAGCCTGGACTATGTGCGGATGATTGAGTTTTGCCGCCGCCCGCGCTTCCTTGATAAAATTAACTACGAATTCAGCGTTGTTCGCATATGAGTCCTGCAATATCTTCAGCGCCGCCGGCCGGTCAAGAGATATCTGGTGCGCCAGATAGACAACTCCCATGCCGCCGCGGCCAAGCTCTTCGAGAATGGCGAAGTCTCCAATAACGGCTCCGGTGGCGAGACGCGAATTAGGGACAGAGACGATTTCGTCGCAATGACCGCATTGCACGTCTTCTCCCATCTGTTTAGCGTCAGCCGAAACGACGCCTCGGCAGAACGGACATTGAAAACGCATATTTTTTGTACTCAATAGAAGTTTTCTTTCACATCGGTTGTAAACAATGCGCCTAATATATACCCGTAAAAGCAAATTTAAAAACTGATTTGTAAAATTTTTGCCGCAAGCAGACGGGAAGCAGCGGTTCCGAATGAATATCTTGAAAATCGCTGGCACTCATTCGTTTTGAAATTTGGGTAGGCTCCGCCCTTGCCGAACGTCGGCATTAAATCATAAACAGTTTTTGGGAAGCCGGGTTAAAATGTTGATTAAATTTGGGCGGACTGAATTTTCAGGCGAATTTCAGACGTATTCGCATTTGAGGAATCGGGGGCGGTTTAAATACTTTTTCCAGCAATTCAATCCTGATACGCAACGCTATTATTGCAAAGGTCTGAAAAATATTTTTCAGCGATTGAGACAGATTATCGGCTTCTCCGGTTAACAGCCTTCTTATTTGCCCGGCGACATCAGTGAAA
>JBAYCO010000147.1:0-8706 GCA_041668685.1 Victivallaceae bacterium
GAATAAAAAGTCGGAACGTTGCCTTCGGTGTCAAAGTCAAAACAGGGAACCAGACCGTAACAGTATTTGTGATTAAAGTAAAATCTGAGGATTATACCGGCAAGGTTAGCGAACAAAAGAAAAACGATTATACAAAAAAGCGTCATAAGGACACTTTTAGGACGCAGAACAATATTATGAGAGGGAAGTTGCCGGTCATTTGTTGTGCTCATATCCACCTTTCCTTTTTTTAATAAGACTTTTGGCGCCAGAAAATCATCCCGGAACACAGGATAATTTATAATTTACTTGCGTTGTTTGCAAACCGCCTTGCCATAAATTAAGAAAAAGCCGTAAATTATTAAGGTTTATTTTTCTATAGCCTTATTCGCTTTCCCCCTTCATTTAACATTTCTCAACTTTATAATATATTCGGCTATTTTTCTCCTTGTTGAATTAAAATAATCAGCAGACAGGGGCGCTTCCGCATCAGGCAAGGGTCTGCCGTCAGCAAAATTACTCCAAGGTTTATCTGCGACTTTACCAATGTCGGCCTTTAATTCGGCCAGAAATTTCTTCGCTTCCGTCTTGACGGCATTATTTGTACTGGAAGCGATCAGTTTTTCCAGCGTATGGATATATTTTATATCGTCAATGCCTTCCCTGATGGCCTCCCAGGTCGTTGAGGAAAGCGGCGCCCGTAAATTGGGCAATATTTCATGCGACTGTACTCCACGCGGGTTTGACAGAGGATTCAAGGGCATGGCGCCGCCGCGAAAAATCGCATAGTCCCATACCATATGGCCCTTGGCGCCTTCCCACCAGGTTTTATAACCTATGGTAAATCTGCTTTTGCCGGGAATATAGCTCCACGTAGGACCGTTATATACCCAGAACTGCGAATTCGTTTCAGCCGTCTGTTTCAGAATTTCCGCCAATTTCCCCTCTCTATTGCCGTAACAGCGGACATCAAGAAACGGGAAAACAGGAAAATATACCGGTTTTTGCCCAACCGTACAGAAATTTTTCAATCCGGCTTTTTTCAAGTATCCGAAAATATTCTTATAATTATATACCCGTTCCGGCATCCATGGTTCATCAAGGTAAAAGTAAAATCCGGGCAGTTTCTCTTTTCTGCATATAGCGTGCAGTTCCAGAAGCGCGTCTTTTAGGTATTTCCATTCATTTTCCTTGAAATTGATTTTTGTTTTTTCCAGGTAATAAGGAAGATATAATTCTATACACAAAGGAACATCGTTTGTCAAGCCGGCCTGTTTTGCGTATCTGAATAATTTGGCAAAACCGTTTACGCATATGGACTTTGAACGGACTCCGAGTTCAGGCCATTGATTTTGCACAATCGGCCTGAAATTGACGGAGTTCATATTGTGTTCCTTCATATCCTTGAGTTCCAGCAGCAAGGTATTCCAGCCGTCAATACCGCGAGCCGGATTTTTTGCCGGGAGGTGGTAACACATGGCAAAAGTGTAATCGCGGCATGGATCCAGAGTAAAAGGATATACCGTCAGGTTTACTTTGAAATCCGTGCTTTCAGTTCCGTGTCCGAGAGTCACGGTGGAATAATAATTCCCGGGTTTTGCCGCGGCCGGAACTTTCACCATGAGCCGGAAAGTACAGTTTTTGCCCGTATAAAGATCATGAGGCGAATAATTCTCCAGGATCTTGGGGAATTTCATATATCTGGCAGGTATAAACCCGCCGAAATTATGATAATAATGTTTGACTTCCTTTAATTGGACGGCTGATTTTGCAATCCTGCCGTTTTTACCCATGAAATCGGTATAATCTATTTTAAAGCCGGCCAATTTTTCCAGCGGCAGAACAGAAAACGCAATTTCTTCATATTCCCCTTGGGCGGCGAACATATCAATACGTCCGGGGAATTTTTTGCCAGACGCCGGAATACTTTTTTCATAGATAATATTCAGCGGGTCAGCCGGAACCATGATAAAACCGCGTTTCCTGCTTTTCTCGTCAATAGGAGGGAAAGGTTTCTTGTCCAGATAACCATAGCGGGTAAAACCGGCAATGTATTCAGGGTGGGCTCCGAGATAAATATCTTCTTCCAGCTTTTCGATTTCTTTAATAAAAACCGAGTCCTTCGCACGCGGATAAATTATCAGGCCGTTAAGAAGCCAGCCGTTTTCCCCTTTCAAAGCAATATTTACTTTACCGTTCTCTACGCGAAACGAGAAATGCCTTAACCGGTAAATATTAGCGCCGTCCGCCGCAGTCATCCTCTTTTCGCCGTTGACGTAAATGGAAAACGGCGGCGGAACTTTCCGGTCTCCGGCAAGCAGATAAAGCATATAATCCCCGCTCGGCAGATCGACGATAAATTCATTGTCGGTTTTCCCTTCAATGAAGTCACAACTCAATTTGTCCGGCCCGTAAGCGTTAATTTTATTGGCATGCCCGGACAAAGCGGTTCCGGTTTTAAAACCATACCCCTGTCCCTGGTACAGGGAATCCTGGGCAACTCGGACAAAACCGTTTTTCAGGGGAGATGAAGCCGTGCCGAAATCGAAAGCATACGGGAAACTGTATGGATGCTCTTTCAAAGCCGCATAGAATTTTTTATTCTTTTCTACCAGAATACTTATGTCTTTTTGCAGCTCCATGAATTGCTTTTCCGCAGCGACTTGCGGGGCGGCGGCAGAAAGCCTGACAAATCCTTTCGGATCGTTGAAATGTGCGGAGTTCAGATAACCCAGCGAACTGTTTTCCCCATGGGGCTTTTCTTCGCGGCAGATATTTATGTAAGTGTTTCCTGACGCCGTTATTCCCGGCAAAGAACTCCAGGGTATGGCTATTTCCGCAATCCAGGAATCCGCGTTCCTGCCGGCGGCAACCTGCCATTCGGGGTTCCATTTCTTGTCATTCCTGTATCTGGAACCGGCCCTGCCCTGCCCCAGGTATTCTGTTTTGATGTCGGATTTCGTGCCGAGGGAATTAGCGAAAAAATGATAATACGATTTAAGGGGTTTTTTGCCGATAAATATTTCAACGCAGTCATCCAGCCAGATAGTGGAATCACGTTCTTTGACTTCAGCTTTTATTTTCGCAGGAGAGGATTCCCGGCAAACTATTCCGAGATAGAGATTTTTTTTGTCATAACAAGCCCTAACTTCCGTTTTTTCCTCGGCAAAAGCCGGAGGCATGGAACCGGCAATAAAGAAATTTTTCATTTTTTGCGCCTTTTGCCAGCAGGGATCATTCAACAGACCGTCAAGCCGGGGGGCGCCATATGCCATATTCAGGGTTCTGGCCTGGTTGAGCTTACCTAACTTGTCGCAGGCCTGCTGAAGTTTTTTGGCCCAGAGACTGTTATACGTATCAATTTTAACAAAAGACTCGGTTTGCGGCCCGGAGCCCGTACCATTATATATTTTTACTTCGCTGATAATGCCTTTAGCAAACATGCAGTATTTGCCCCTTGCCGCCGCCCCGATACAAAAAGGTTTTTGATTCCGGCACAAGTGTCCCCTGAGTTCGTTTCTGGCTTTCGCTTTGCCGTTAACGTAAAGAATAATGTTTTCACCGTCATAGGAAAACGCCACCTGCTGCCATTTCCCGCAAACGGAATACCCGTAAAGAGTGGTGGTCTTTAAACCGGCATCCGTCCAGAGATTGAGAACCAGGCGGTCTCCGGCGCTTACAAGCAGTTCAAAAACTCCGGATCTGCCGATAATAAGCTGATTGTTTTTGCGCCAGTCAGCAGTGTTGCCGCCCTTTTTTTCCAGCTTAATACTGGCTTCTATCGTTATTTTGTCACCTGATTTTATATTTCCCGAAGGGATCTGTACATAACTGTCGTTGCCGTTAAAATAGAGTCTGTTTTTTATCCAGCGGGCGTTTACTATTTTCCCGCCATTCCGGTTTCCTGATTTATCGATCGCCTTCTCTCCCGCCCCTTCATCCAAAGGCCAGTCGGCAAGTAACTGCTTTTCAGCGGCAAAAACATTAAAAGGCAGAATGACCGACAACAATATTACCGGAATATATTTCAGGATTATAAAAAATATTCGTTTCTCTGTATTTTCAAAGCGGCCGGGTAAGAATTTGATTGTTTCCATAATATGTTCCTATGATTTTCTTTAAAGGCAATTTATAGTATCCATAAGGCCGGGCACAAGCTCCAGGGAATTCACAAATACGTCCTTCCCGCTTATTTTGAATGCCTCCGGCAATTCCCGGTTGACAATCACGGAATGCCCGATACCGGCTTTATGGGGAGATTCAAGGTCGATCGCCGGTTCATTGCCGACCATCACCACCTCATCAGGATTTATTCCCGATTGCAACAGGATTGTTTTATAAACCTCAGGATCATCCTTGGTCGCGCCCAGATCGAAACAGCCGTAAACATCCACGAAATATCCTGAAGAAAGTTTTTCCGCCAGCCCGGCGCTGTTTAACTGACTGTAAACTGCGGTACGGGCGCAATTGCTGACCATATAAAGCTTGTAATTACTTTCATATAACTGCCTGATCATTTTTACCGCATCATCATAAATAATAAGATGATCGCGCTGCCACGCAAGAATTTCCCGCCACAGTTCTTCTTCCGTAATGTCATAATCAGAATGCGAAATAAAATAAAAAGGGTCAATATGCCCGCAAGGTTCGGTAACTGAATTCAGGATCGTCAGCGCATCCCGCGGAGTAAGCTTGTATTTCGTTACCAGAAGCTCCCGGAGAATCCCGCCAAAACTATGGCCTTTAAGATCGGGATCGGAAACAAAACAGTTCAGGGTTTCGTCGTCGGTAATGGTGCCTTCAAGGTCAATAAAGACAGTATTGATCTTCGTTTTCTTCATGCATTGCTCCAAAGATAATTTATTGGGGAAAGGGTCAGATGCTCCGCTCCCGCTTTTATGTGGACGGTGTAATGGTTTTCGCCCCGGACCGGGTTCTCGTCTTCCCAATGCCAGACGCAATTTCCGGCATTTATTTCGTATTCCCGAATCTTGAGCGAATTACGATATATTTCTAATTTTGCCGTTTTGTCGCCGACTCCGGAGATTTCCAACTCTATTGCAGGCTTCCGGACAGTATCAATCAGTTGCAGCGAGGGTATGGGGTGGATGTTCTTCAGGCTCAGATTTCCGTAAACGGCGTAACTGCTCCTGTTCCTGTAAGCATCCATCAAAGATTCCCGGTTTAAAGGACCTTTAATATACAGGAAGGTTGCCGGCAGCATTCTTTTTTCCGCAGAAAGAAATTTATCCGGCGTACCGGCATTGTCAACGCCCGCGCATGCCCCCATTGGAGCAGACGGGTTGAGTTCGAGGTACTTCAAATAAAATTCAAAATCAGCGGCAAAATCGCCCGGCCAGTCTATAGAAAGCAATTCCATATAATCAAATTCCCGGAATACTTCGAGTGAAAGCGGATGCGGCCCCGCAATCGGACTGGCGAAGGATTGCCGGGGATGATTGAATACCACGGGGACATTGTGAGAATGGGCCTGCTCAATGAATTCCTCCGTATTCCGGGTATAAGAAGCGGCCAGCACTTTACTTTCAGGTACGGACAAGGCGGGAATATAGTCGGAAACCGGTATACAGCAGTGGTGTTCGTGCCTTTCCGTGAAAGGCGGAAACATTAAATGTATTTCCGGAGCCGGCACAAGTATGAAATCCCGTTTTCCGTCTATCGAAAAACAAGCATCCCGGTAATCTTCGAACTCCCGGATATCCAGTCCCCAGTAATTATTTCCCTGCGGGTCGCCGTGGTCCCCCGCGCAAAACGCAAAAGACGCTCCCAGTTTTTTCAAGTCATCAGCCAGTTCTTCCGGAGATATTCTCTTGTTTCCGGGGTAATTGAAACTGGTGTGATAATGCATATAGCCTTTATGCCACATTATAATCTTCCTGTCTGTCGGAGAAATTGAAATTTGAATTCAGGGCTTATCGCGACACAATAGGCAAGTTTCGCAACCGGCGTTTCTGATTTCCCATCCTGTCCTATTCTAATTTTCCTGCCAGAACGTTTTTGAGCCTGTAGGATACCAGTGCCCGGAACTGTAGAAAGGAATAGTGCCTGTTCTGCCGGCGACATGACCGTCCAGATACAGAACATTCATGCCCTTACCGTGAAAATAACTCGCGTAAAGGTTGGCGTCAGCATGCGATTGTCTGCGAACAATATTCGATTCCGTTGCCCAGTTGACCTGGGACGGTTTTGAAAAATTGCCGGATTTGCACCAGTGTCCTATATAGCTCGACCCCATATTGATATTGGCGGCATAACTGCACAGCACGTTTCCGCTGTAAGACGAAGAAGGACTCTCATCAGAAGGGCATTTTAATTTTTCTTTATTTATGGCAATAGAGCTGACTTCCAGATATTTCATCAGCAATTGATTGTATACCCATTCGCTTCCGCCTGCAAGCGCGCCGGTACCGGCGTTAGTAGTCAGCGGCAGCCAGTCGTCGCTGTCGACAGTATACATGTTTACCGCCAAGCCGATCTGCTTCATCTTATTGGCGCAGGAAATTTGTTTTGCTACCGCCCGGGCGCGATTAAGAGCCGGAAGCAACATTGAGGCAAGAATTGCTATGATAGCGATCACAACGAGGAGTTCAACAAGTGTGAACTTGCTTACATTTAACAACCTGCATGTTTTTGAACCTTTCATTTTAAAACTCTCCTTTTTGTTGTTTCAATTCATCTGACTTATTTTTACTATTTATTTAAAGCTCGTCCTGTTGAACCCCTGATAACAAGTTGGGGCGGAAAAATGACTCTCTTAGGCGGAATACTAAAATCGAGCAGCCGTTTTCCAAGTATTTCGGTTGTGGTTTTCCCCATCTCGTAAAGAGGTATTTTCAGTGTAGTTAAAGCCGGAGTTAATTTTGATGCCAGCAAAATGTCATTAAAACCGATAACGGATATTTCCCCCGGAACAGAAAGTCCTGCGTCTTTAACCGCCTGCATCGCGCTTGCCGCCATAATATCGTCAGATGCGATGACAGCTGTAGGCCGGGGCGTCAATTTTAACAATTCCTGCATTGCTTGATAAGCTTTTTTCTCTTCAAAATAACCGGGTTTTATATATTTTTTATCAAGTTTGAGTTTTGCATTTTTCATGGCTTCCTTACATCCGGCGATTCTTTCCTTATCAGTTTTATAGTTATTTCCAGGAATAAAAGCTATACATTTATGATCAAGATTGATCAAATGCATTGCGGCGTCATACCCGCCTTTAAAATTATCAATCCCCACCAAATTTATTTTTCTCTTAGGCAAATGCTTCCCCAAAAGGACAAAAGGAAACTTTTTTGAACTTAACTTTGCAATATCATTTTCGTCTACTTCTTCCCCGGCTATTATCATTCCATCGAATTTTCCTTGTTGCCAGGCATCCATATAATAAAGATTTCGATGAGCTTCGCCCAAGTTTTTATTTGTTGTCAGAAATTGCAGATTATGTCCGTTTTTCTGAACGACCTCGCCTATTCCGGCAAGAATTTCAGAATAGAAAGGATTATTAAGCCATTGCAGATTAAATACGGCAAGGCCAATGGTTCTTACTGACGATTGCAAATTTCTATGGGCATCTTTCTTAATAAAAGCGCCTTTTCCCCGAACTCTATAGAGAATGCCCTCGCCTACCAAGGTTGAAATCGCCTTGTTAACAGTTTTAAAGTTTACTCCATATTTTTGCGCCAGTTCTTTTTCTGAAGGAACCCTGTCCTTTAAATCCCCGGCAAGAACCTGCTTTTTTATTCTTGAGCTTAATTCAAGATAAACAATATCGCTTCTGCCAAAAGTCATAAACTCTTTTATCCTTTGCCATTATAAACATGGTGAACCATACATATCCATGCATTAATTATAAACTGCAATAATATTATTGTCAATAGGTATTTCCATATTTTTCTCAATTTTATCTCCGTTTTAGTTTTTTCTGTCGTAAATAGACTGCTATATTACAGAATATTTGTATTTTCAAACAACAAACCAAAGGATAAGTTATGCCTAAAATACACCCGACTGCTGTTGTTGATCCGAAAGCGGTAATCGCTGATAATGTGGAAATCGGCCCGCTTTGCTATGTCGGTCCCAACGTTAAAATCGGCAACGGCACCAGGCTTCTTTCGCAATGCAATATTGACGGTTATACAACCCTCGGTGAAAACAATGTCGTTCATCCTTTCGCCGCGCTTGGACAAAATGCCCAGGATTTGAGCTATGTCGGCGGAGAAACCTTTCTGGAGATCGGCAACGGAAACACTTTCCGAGAAGGAATGACCGTGCATTGCGGTACTAAACCGGGTACAAAAACCATCATCGGCAATGACTGTTATTTTATGAATCACAGCCATGTGGCTCACAATTGTATTGTCGGCAACGGCGTCATTATGGTTAATTGCGCCTCTCTTGCCGGCTATGTCCAAGTGGGAGATCGCGCGATTTTTTCCGCCTATTCCGCCATCCACCAGTTCTCCCGGGTAGGCCGCCTGGTAATGATCAGCGCCTGCTCTGTATTTTCGCAGGACATTACTCCTTTTGTAATTGCTGAAGGCCGCAATGGCACTATTAAGGGAATAAATGTAATCGGCTGTAAACGTGCCGGGATTCCTATGGAAAATATAAAAGTGCTGCGCGAACTCTTCAAAATTTATTTCCTTTCCGGCCTGAACTCGGCTAACGCCATCGAAAAAATAAAGAAGGAACTGCCGCAGATTCCAGAAGTAC
>JBAYCO010000148.1:0-8701 GCA_041668685.1 Victivallaceae bacterium
AAGCACTGCCGCCTGAAATATCCGCGGTTTCCAGCGAACTGGAAAATGTCCGTGAAAACTTTGTTTTAATCTCGAAACTGGTACATCAGAATATTGCCGGATTACTGCATCTGCATAAGGTAGTTGAAGCCGATCCCTCCGCTGAAAAGCTTCTGCGAATTTCACCCCAAAGTTATCTGGTAATAATGGAATATATCCCCGGTTCAATACTGTCTTCTTGGAAGAAGCAGTTTAAACAGCGCAAGGTGCCTTGGGAAAAAACAATTGCCATTTGTGCCAAAGTCGCCGATGCTCTGGATTTTGCTCATGAAAAAAATATTATCCATCGCGATATAAAGCCGTCTAATATCATGGTCACGCCCGATGATAAGGTCAAAGTTATGGATTTCGGGTTGGCGGCGGAGATGCGGTCAAGTATGAGCCGGATATCCCAGGAAAAATTCGACTCTTCCGGAACCCGCCCTTATATGGCCCCAGAACAATTGACGGGTAAAAAACAAAGCGCCGCGACTGACCAGTATGCTTTGGCGGTAATGTTTTATGAGCTTATCAGCGGCGAAGTGCCGTTCCAGTCGGTTTTTGAGACCAGGGATTCCATGTTGATGATGAATGTAGTCGAACAAAAGGCTCCGGAGCCGCTGGATGAGCTTAGTAAAAAGCAAAATGCGGTTTTAATGCGGGCCTTAAGCAAGAATCCGGAAGAGCGTTTTGCTTCCTGCGGTGCCTTTATGAGGGCTATATCGAGCGCCAAAGGTAAAAGGTTCAGGAGGTCTGATAAATTACGATTTCCGGGGAAACCGTTAAAATTCTCCGCATTCAAAAAAGTATTTAATTTTTTTGCGATAGCTGTGCTGTTTTTCGGGTTGGGAGTTGGTATTTGGTACGGCTGGAAAAAGTATGATAAGTCGGTAAAAAACAGTACTGACGCGGAAAATATTGCCCGCATCCGGAAATTTTCTGATGCTTTGAATATGGCAAACAATTACTATAAACAAAAACAATATGACAAAGCAATTTCAGCTTTGGGGCTTGTTTTAAAGTTAGATAAGAATAACAAGGAAGCGCGAATTTTGCAGGAAGAAATTTACCGCGCTGCCGGTAATGCTGCTTTAATTCGCCAGGAAGCCGAAAAGGCGTGTCAAAAAGTATTAGCGCTGGCGAATGAATTATATAACACCGGTCGATCACTCAACAAAAATGACCGGCTGGCATTTGAAAAAAATTTACGAGCAATAAAAGAACTCGATGATTTCAGTAATTCAAATCGTTATTCTTATATTAGCGACAGCAGCAAACTGTGTATGTCCGACTTGAAGAAACAGATGGAGGACTATATGAAGACTTTAACTCCACCTGTTCCCCCAGACTTGAAAGCAGTAAATGCTGCGCGGAAGATTCCTTTGGCTACTTTAGCCTACGGCAGTAATAAAGCCATATCGCTCCAGAAAGAGTGGGGAAGCAAACTTGCTTTGCCATTGGAGGCCGAGACAAAAGAAACTGGTATAAGGCTATGCTTGATCCCGCCTGGTACATTTTTCATGGGTAGCCCGACAAATGAGATCAGGCGGGACAGCGATGAGACACGCCATGAAGTTACCATAGCTGATCCTTTTTATTGTGGTAAATTTGAAATAACCCAGGAACAATGGGAAAAAGTTATGGGCGGTAATCCGTCATCAAACAAAGGTAAACGGAAACCCGTGGAAAATGTTTCACTGAATGATTGCCGCGAATTTGTGAAAAAACTTTGTATTTTGGAAAAAGTAAGTCCGGGAACTTATAAAGTTATTAACGAAGAACAATGGGAATATGCTTGTCGTGCCGGAACAAATTCTTCAAGCTATTTGAAAGCCGGAGTGAATTTTAAAAATGCGAACATAAACTGGTCCTATCAGGACGAAATGCTGAAGAAGGAAAAAATGACTGCCGAATGCGGCAAATATATTCCCAATGCCTTTGGACTTTTTGATATGTATGGAAACGTATACGAAATATGTGATTCTCCATTTATTTCCTATGCTGAGAAAAATAATGATAAAACATTAAAAAAGAATGAAGATTTTTATGTTATTCGCGGCGGCAGTTTTTATAATGGCATCAAAATGTGCCGTTCCGCTTATCGCAGCCGTCTGAAACTTAATGAAAAAGATGAAGAAACCGGTTTCAGAATTATCAGAACAATACAAAGGTAGACAATATAATGTTCAATTCAATAATACCGTTACCAATTATTTTATTTGCGGTGATATTGCAAAGCGGTTGCGTACAGCATCAGGAAGCCTCACTGGGCAGGCTGCAAGTCGGCCGGGCCGGGAGATTTTGTTCTTTTGGCTCCGCTCTGTTGGTCGGGCCGGTAACGGCTAGGGGCCGGAATGAAGGCTACCTGAAGTCGGACGACGAAATAGCATGTATCTTCGGACTGTTTGCCATCCCGGAAAAGATCAGGCATTCAGAAATGATTTCCAGTGGCATGGGAATAGAAGAGTACAGGAATAAAGTCCTGAGATGTTCATTGAATCAGAATCTGTATCCTGATGTGTTTGAAACGATTTCAACATGTCGGGCAAGGAATATTGTAACGCCAAAGGAAGCCGAAACTTTGCTGCGGCACCTTTTCCATAGCAATTTTCTTAACGGCGTTAGCTTGGTTGCGGTTTATGACGGCGGAGCCGTTAACCGGCAGGAGGCAAGAGATCAATTTTTCTCATGGCTGAAGGTCACATATCAGAATTATGCTCTCAATTACTATATATTGGCCGGCAACCGGAACATACTTAAAAAGTTGCATAAGCGCAAACTTATAAGCGGTCAGGAAGCGGCTTATTTGCTGAAACGGTGGTTTTTGAAATCATCCCGTTATGAAGTATCAATGATTGAAGATATGGAATATTTTAAGCTTATAAATAAAGAAGAAGCTGATTCTATTCTTGTCTGCGAAGCAAACAGATCCCGCATTCTTTCAACTTCCGTCCGGGAAAAAGAAAAAGTGGAAAAAACACTGGAAACTGTCCGCAAAAAACTGCGGCAAATAAAAAGACCGGTTTCACTGCCGGATAAAATATTATGAAATATAGAGTCTGTTACAAAATCTTATTCGTATTTTTGGGTTGCGTTTTGCTGCTGGTTTTGGCGGCATGTCGGGCTGCAGCCCCGGAAGACCGTAAATATTTGCCGGTTGCGAATAATTTTGTGGTTTATGACTCGTGGACTTTAGGGCCACGCGGCGGTTTCAAGCTCAATTCTGGAAGGAAACTTTCTTTTATGGAAAACTGGTCGGCTACTCCGGTACTTGGTATTCCGGCAAAATTTGTCAACGCCGTAATTGCCGGGACCGGGGTAACGGAAACTCAATTTACTTTTGACAACCGACTTGACCCTGCCGGCAGCAAGTTTAATCAGGAATTGTTAATGACTCTTTACCAACGTAAATTGATAAGCAGGGAACAGGCCGTCGAATATCTTGAAAAAAACTTTCGAGACAGGCAATTAAACTCAGACGCCTTGGAAAATATGTGCCGGCTGCAAGTCCCGGTAAAAACGGAATTGCTGAAAAGCAATATGTTATTCAACAACTGGTATTCCGAATCCGGTTTTACCCCTGAAATAAGCAGATATTTTCTCCAGGCTTCGGAAAACAATAACGTTCTTGTCAGGAAACGCATAAAAGAAAATCTTTCTCTGGATATAATCAATATATTGCCGGTCACCGTTATCCAGGCGGAAAATATGAAATTAATCAGCCGTAAAGAAGCGGATTTGATTTTAAAACTCCGTTTCATGGAGATTTCAAGACAAGTTGTTCATGCCAGAATGTTTTCTCAACCGAACGGACATATCAACTCCGGTGAAATACGGAAATTTAAATTGGCGGAAGAAATTGCTTCCTTCCATGTAGGCAAAGTAACGAAACAATTAGAAAATATCAGGAACAATGAAACTCAAACAGCACAGTAAAATACTTGTATTGACGGTAATTGTTTTGTCCAGCGGGTGTGTTTCGGTTTGGAATGGTAAAGAATGTCGCCCCGATCCTGATGCTGTTTACATTAGACTTGATGATCTAAGCAAATACAACAGAAATAAAAATTGTGGAGAACTGGCGGTAAATCAGATAATATCTTACTTCAAGAGCAGTAAAAAAATAGATAAAACAGGATTGAATTTTGCGAGTTTCAATGATACGGTCAGCTTGGTAAGATATGCCAGAAATAACGGCCTCAAGTGCAGAATGGCCAAGCCGGAACTGGTTCAAATCATAAATGAGGTGAAAAACGACAGGCCGGTTATCGTTTTTGTTCCGGTAGATTCTTCCCGGACAGGGCAGTATATATCGGAGAACTACGCTACTCACAGTATTGTCATTTGCGGTTATCAGAAAAATAAAAAGGAACTTCTCTTTTATTCGAATGGAGCCGGCCCTTTCAAGATCAGTTCAGAGAAATTCGTGCAAGAATGGAATAAGACGGGAAAGATAGCAATCATGTTTGGTAAAATAAACGTCCGGTAAAAGGAATAAGAAATGTTTTACAGAAAGATTGAAAAATATTGCAGGACTGCTAATTGTGCGCTTTCTCTGTTTATGGCGTTTTTTCTCATTTCGTGTCAGAGCGGGCATAATTGTACAAGCGCTGCGACTCAAGTTCATGAGCGGAAACTGCAGGTGGTATTATCTTCCCGGCAGCAGCGTGAAGTCGTCAGGTGCGAATTGCAGAAAATTGGTTACTCCCGGCAAGAGGCTGCGGAAGCGGTTTCAGAATTAAGTGACGAGGAAATAGAGTTTTTACATAAAAATCCCCAGGCCATAAAACGCAGTGGGGTTGTTGTTGCTATTTTGGTTATATGTGGTTTAAGTGTATTGATTACTTCTCTCGTTGAGAAGTGCAGTGATAAGAAAAAGGCGGCAAATCAAACCGGTACCATCACAACTGCTCCAACCACAGTTACAAAAACTAAAACCCAGAAAGTTATAATTCAGGAATGCCCGGTATGTAAGGGAACCGGCAAGAAAATATGTGAAACCTGCGGCGGCGATGGTAAACTGGAAGACATTATGGACGATTCGGGAAATCCATGTATATGCCAAGACTGCAACGGGAAAGGATATCTGGATATTCCTTGCCCCAACTGTAAAGGTACAGGCAAAATTATCATTAAAGAATAGAAGGAACGACTAAATGAATTGTTTAAGAATACAGTGCCATATTAAATGGATAGTTATGATCCTGTTGATATGGGAAGTATCCAATATGCATGGCTTCAATATTCTGCCGGATTATTTTGACAATGGCCGCGATGAAGTTAAAAAAAATATCTTTGGAGGATATTTTTTTATTATCGGTCAGGACGGAAAACAGATGAAGTTTATAAAGCGAGTGTTAGACGCTGACACAAAAATAGAAATACCGTCGGGATGTGATGCCTGGCATCAATACTATATAAAACCTGATTTAAAAGAGAATAAATGCCACGTGGATCTGGACGGACAGGTTGGAAGTATAAATTTAAAGTTTGCTTTCGGTTGCCATCATGATAATTTTATATTAAAATCTTTCAATCGGAATATCCCGGTTAAAGATGCCGTTGTTATTGAAGTCAGAAGCAATCCCATAGCGGGCAGCTCTGAAAATAAACTTTCCGCAACGGTATTCGGGATAACTGACGATAGCGGGAGAATCGCGTATTATAATGAATCATTAGGAAAAATGCAATCTCCGTCAAACTATTTTGTTTTTTCCCCTTATTGCCCAGAAATATATAAATTAGATATTGGAAAACTCTACGAAACCGGCCTGGTTCTGAAACTGCCGTTCAAATCAGGAGCCTCAGAGAATCAGAATCCGCTGGTTAAGGTTTCTTTCAAAATACTTGACGCACAAAGTGGTGAGCTCATAAAAAAAGCAAGATTAAAATATGAAAAAGGAACCAGATATCATCCCGGTCAGGTTTTTAATTATGCCGGGAAGAAGGTACTTACGATAAATTATAAAGATACTGTTATTATATCTGCGGATAGATATAAAACAATAAGGTGCTCAAAATTCAAGAATGGTTTAAGTATCTACCGCTTAGAACCTTTATATGAAGAATACAAGGTGAAAGTAATATCTAAGACCGGTATTCCTTGGAGTAACCGGGAAATAAAAGTCGCAATGAACCTGATCGGCAATAAAGTGGTGTCAACCGGCTTTTCCAAAACGGATTCCAACGGCGAAGCCGTGTTCAAAATAAAAAAAATAGATATGGAAAAAAACGCAACTGAGTTAACACTTGTTCCTAAAGATAAATATTTTACGCTGATGCCGGTGAAATCCGCAAAGAACGATGCGCCGACTTATGTGGCTTTACCATCTAAAAGGAATATCCAGATAAGCGGAAAAATCGTATCCTCCAAAAACAAAGTTATTCCCGGTGTTGAGGTAAAGGTCTTTGTAGAGGATACCTTTATGAAAGGAACAAAGACGGACTCTCAGGGGAACTATTCAATCCCGGTTTCCGATTATAAGGCCGGCCAGAAACTCACCGTAAAAGCCGGCCATCCGGATTATCTGTCCGGGACTTCTAAAACGATTTTTGATTATAACAACGACCCGATAACCTTCACTCTTTTATCTCCGAAAGCTACGGTATGCGTTCTGGTCAATCGGAGCCGCCGTATGAAACGGTTTAATTTTTTTCCCCTGAAACGTTCTGTTGCCGAACTGGTAAAACGGGAGTTTCACCCATGGCCAATATCAGCTTTGGGCAGCTTTAAAGAAGAAAAAATTGATTTGATTGTTCCATTCGGTCATCATTCGGATATATATAAAGACAAAAATCTTGATAAACTTATGGGCGCAACGGCAACCGGCGGTTGTAACCTTACCAGTATTTTTTCCCAGATCCCTGAACTGATAAGAAAAAACAATGCCGGGGGAAGCGGAAATAACAAAACGCGGGTAGTGGTGTTCACCTGCAGTGATCTGCTGCTGGAGGATTTACCCGCGAGTTCTCCCAAAGTCAGGAAACTGGTCAGGAATTTTAAAGATAACGGACTGGAATTGCATCTGTGCCTGATTGCCGGAAATACGGAACCTTCCCTGCCTTTGTTCAAAGCGCTTGTGGAAGAAACCGGCGGAAAACTTCACCGGATAAAAGATACCAGATCAAAAACGGATTTTGAGAATGAGATCATGAAATTAAAGTGTATGGAATTTAATGATAACAGGTAATTCGGGAGACATTAAACTATGGAATTTATAAAACTGTTGATTATAATTTTGACAGGTTTTACAATTACAGGTAACAGCCTGGCGGTCTCAATTGATTATAAAGGCTCCAAACCGGACAAACCGGAATATGATAATGATGAGATCATTCCTGTCTATATTACTGTTCCCGGAGCCGCCATTTTGTCCTCTCCCGATGCCAATGCGGCAAAGCTTGCCGAAGGGAAATATCTTGAAAGGTTCTGCTTATGCCGAAAATTCAGCCTCGATAAAAAGGTCTATCTCCTTCTTGGCAAGCTTGATAATACACTGGCAACCATAAAAACAATAAGCGGCTGGGTTGATGCCGATAACGTTTTTACCGGGATAATGGCCATGCGGACCCCGCAGAATATATTCAGGAAGGCATTGATAATTAACCGCTTGTCGGAGAAGGGGAGTCGTCGAAAACATCGTCTGGACGTTGCCGACGTGTATGCGGCGCCGTCATTTAATTCAGAAAAGATCAAACGGTTGGGGCTGTTTAACTTTTATTTTACCTGGCAGGTACATAAAAACGCCAAAGGAGAAGTCTTCTATTTGCTCGGAACAAGATCGGCATTGCCCGATGAACGCTATCCTGAAGGCTCTATTCTCGGTTGGGTATGTAAAGACCGTATTCTGGATTGGAATACCCGTCAGGCAATACAGTTCTATAAGGAAAATCTGGCCCAACGGAAACAGCCGGTTAAGATATTCCAGACCCGTAAGGAACTTAACAACTGGCAACAAGGACTGAAAACGAAGGAAGAACCGATGGCTATTGAAGACGTAAGCGTAAAATCCTGGCAGCCGGAATGGACCCGTTTCCCGTTATTAAACGTTGACGAAACAGATTTGGGCAATGATAAGTCCGGAATTCAACAAATCGGTTATATCGGCGATCAGTTGGATGTTACCAGCGGAAAAATGATCGGAGGGCGTGGACAGGTTGCCAGCCGGCAGCAGCGGCTGGAACGTTTAAAACAGCAAATCCGCAATATTGATATTGTTTTTGCCATTGACGCGACCGGTAGCATGTTCAAGTTTTACCAGTTTATTTCCAAAGGCCTTACTGAAACCATGACTGAAATAAGCAATAAATATGGTGTAAAAGCATCCATAGATCGTCCCAATATAAGATTTGCCGTAATTTTTTACCGCGATTATTATGATAAACAAAACGGAATTGATAGAACTTTTAAGGTACTGCCGCTGACAGATGACTTAAAAAAGGCCTTGAACTATCTTAGCAGTGAACAGGTTTTGCCTGGGCAAGGCGTCAATCCTGATAATAAAAGTGAATTAACGGAAGCTGTCTTTTACTCTGTTTATAACGGATTGGAGCAGTTGAATTTCAATAAGGGCTCATTCCGGCAGCTGATTTTGGTGGGAGATTTCGGGAACCACAGCCCTGATCCGAGAGGCTATGATATTACCCGTTTGATTGATGCCTTGAAAAAATATGAAACGAATAT
>JBAYCO010000149.1:0-8621 GCA_041668685.1 Victivallaceae bacterium
CCGGACACGTACCTGAAGGCACTTGGAAGGCGCCGCCTGAAGGCGGAACTACAAACAGCGGGCAATAAAAAACATTAAGTCAAAGATGAAACACGACGTCTTAAGCTCTTTGCCCACAAATTCAGTGAAGACCCAAAAAAAGAGAGCAGCCTTTTGGACTGCTCCCCGAATCGAATATTATCTCTTTATTCCGAAGAACGGATTATGACCACTGAACCTTCTTTAAATACGCCGTCCGCCGGATAATCGTCATTAAGTTTTTTCAGCATTGCCGGAGTGACTTTGTGGCGTTTCGCGAAATCTTCGACCTTGATATCTTTCAATACCTGAACAGCACGGTCACTGGCGGAACTGTCAATATCACTGTCATTGATAAGTTCTTTTATTTCTTTCGGAGCCGCAGTTTTAGCGGGAGCGACAGCGCTTTTCCCTGAATCTATATTAGTCGGGCTTTCAACCGTATCCAGTATGCTTTTTACCGAGGTGTCGGATTTAGCTGCCGTAACTGTATCCGGGGCTGATTTTTTGCCATCGGGAATCACCAGTTTCTGGCCGATCTGGAGAACTTCCTTGCCGGTCATGTTATTGGCTTCGAGCAAAGTTTTGGTCTTAATATTATATTTCTTGGCGATTTTCCAGAAAGAATCGCCTGATTTGATGACATAAACGCCGTCCGCCGGACGCGCCTGGGGTTTTACTCCTGACGGAGCTTTGGCGGTTTTTTTGGCCGGACGAACCGGTTTGACGTCTTTAGCTATATAGCCGCCGGGAGGAATTTTCAGTTTTTCGCCGACTTTCAGAACTTTATTCAACGGCATATTGTTATAAGCCGCCAGGCTTTGCATGGTAACGCCGTGTTTCCTGGCGATTTTCCAGAAAGAATCATTTTTCTTTACCGTATAAACAAGGCCTTCCGGCTGGTCGGCCATCTTGAAAGTCGGAGCGGAGGGCGGCGCCGACGGCAGAGTAATGGTAGTTGATTTTATACTGACCGGGGGAATACCCTTATCGATGCCCGTATCCGGGATAATCTCTTCTTGCTTATCCGCAGGAGCCGGAATATAGGGTCGCGGCCCAAGTACGGGGGTGGAATTACACCCTCCGGTAAGGCAGACTCCAGTTAAGATAACAGCATGCAGTATTATGACCCCTGACAGAATAAAAAAAACTTTGAATTTCACAGGATTTTACCTCCTCAATGAATATTGGCAGATAACAACTAAAAAACGACAAAAACTTTAACATAGAAATATATAAACTTTTCATGTAAAAAGCAAAAGATAAACCGGAAATATTCTGATATTTTTGATAAAAATGTAATGGCTCACTCTTTTCGCAGGTTTAAATAGTAGCTCAAGCGTCTCGCTTGAGTCATGAATAGAACAGACGTCAACTGCCCACCGACACAACCGGGACGGTTGTGCTACTATCACGTAAAGCAGCACATTCAGCCTCAGGAAAAGACTGAGCCATTACACAAAAATTATTTATTACCGATCTACGAACAAGCGGAACATGCGTTCCGGCCTGAAAACAACGGATGAACTATTCCGGCTTGGCGTTTTCCTGTTTGTACCGCATAACAGTTTCACCGGGCGCGCACAAGCCGAATTTTTCCCTGGCAACTTTTTCGATTGCGCCGGGAGAATGTTTCAGGGAATGCACCAGTCTGTTCAGGGTTATGCTTTCCGCGGTTTTCAGAGAAGCTTCTTCTTTCAGTTTCGCCAGGAACTCGTACCTTTTCTGGTATTTCTGGTAAACGGGCAGAATAAGTATGGCGGAAGACAAAACCAAAAGAACGACAAGCAAATAGAAAAAGTACATTACTATTTTCTTTTTCTTGTCATCCATAACAATTTGCCTCCAAACCGGGAGCCCGGAATTTTATTAATTCCGGATAAAACCCCGTATCAGACAAATATACTTCCAATGCTCCGATATGTCAAACCTGCATCTGGAGTAAAAACTCAATATTGGTTGGAATTTTCTTGAGTTTTCCGATCAGGAGTTCCATGGCTTCAACGGCCGGCACACCAGTCATAGCTTTGCGCAGAGTCCACACCCTCTGGAGTTCGTCCGGATGGATGAGCAGTTCTTCCCGGCGGGTACCGCTTCTTTCCATATTTATTGCCGGGTAAATGCGTTTATCCGCCAGACTGCGATCCAGGTGCAGTTCCATATTGCCGGTACCTTTGAATTCTTCAAAGATAACCTCATCCATACGGCTTCCGGTTTCGATCAGGGCGGTGGCGATAATCGTCAGGCTGCCGTGATTTTCGATATTTCTCGCGGCGCCGAAAAAGCGTTTTGGCTTATGGAGCGCATTGGCGTCCACACCGCCGGAAAGTATTTTACCGCTGTGCGGCTGCAAGGTATTGTAAGCCCTTGCCAGACGGGTAATACTGTCAAGCAGAATTACAACGTCATGTTTGTATTCGACCAGGCGTTTAGCTTTTTCAATTACCATTTCGGCTATCTGCACATGGCGTTCCGGCGGTTCGTCGAAAGTCGAACTGACGACTTCAGCGTTAACATGGCGTTCCATATCGGTTACTTCTTCGGGGCGTTCATCGATCAGCATGATAATAAGTTTCACTTCCGGGTTGTTTATGCTGATACTGTTGGCAATTTTCTGGAGAAGCACGGTTTTCCCGGTACGGGGCGGCGCCACGATCAGGCCGCGCTGTCCCTTCCCGATAGGAGCGGTCAGGTCAACTATCCTGGGGGCTATTTCCTTCGGATCGTGCTCAAGTACCAGGCGTTCGGTCGGAAAAAACGGCGTCAGGCTGTTAAAGGGGATAATAGTTTTCTTCCGTTCCGGCGTTTCGTGGTTGACGGATTCGACTTTCAGCATAGCGAAAAACCGTTCCTTATCCCGCGGTGAACGTATCTGTCCGGCAACGAAATCCCCGGTGCGCAGCGAAAAGCGCTTAATCTGGGACGGGCTCAGGTAAATATCTTCAGAACACGGCAGATAACTATAGCTGGATGAGCGCAGGAAACCAAAACCGTCCGGCAATATTTCGAGAAAACCGCTGCCGTACATCAGGCCGCTTTTTTCCGCGTTGGCTTTCAGTATCTCGAAGATAAGCTTTGATTTATCCAGAGTACCAAGGCCCTCAATATTGAATTCTTCACCCATTTGGGCGAGTTCAGGCATTGATTTGCTTTGCAGTTTGGTTATATCCAGGGTCGGGGCCATCTTGTCGCGTATGGAACCGTTGCCGTTATGGCCTTGCGGTTTATGGAAATTATTTTTATTTCCTTCCGGCATTGCTTCCCTGGGCGTTTCAGGTTTTGCGGGCATATTGGATTCCGCAGATACCGGTTTAATTACCGGAATGGTTTCCGGGGCTTTACTTTGTGGAGTCCGGGGAACTGCGGATGAAACTTCAGGAGCGTTTCTGATTTCCGTTTTTCCGGCCGGAAAGTTGATTTTTTCGTTTGCCGGAGTTTTCGCCGGGCGTCCGCGTCTCTTTGGCGCGCCGCTTTCTTCAGGTGCGGTTTTATTGTTTTTCTTGCTTGCTGCCGCGGCAGTTTTTTCCGTATCCGCGGCTTTCGGGGGGCGTCCGCGTCTTTTGGGTTTACTTTCTACTGTCGGTTCAGTAATGTTTTCTTTTTTTGCAGCCATTACTTTTGCTCCTTTATGTGATTGATCAAATTATTGCATTGTTCCTTCAAAAATTGCAGACTGCCGTTGTTTATCAGTCCGAAATCCGCCTTTTCCAGTTTTCGGTCATTCGGCAGTTGCCTGGAATTTCTCCGGTCTATATCATCGGCGGCAAATCCCTTTTGCAGGAGCCGCTTTTTCTGCGTATCAGTCTCTGTCCAGACGCAAACGGTCTTGTCACACATTTTTTCCCAGCCGGCTTCGAACAATAACGGCACCTCAATAATGAAATCCTGCCCCGGATACTGTTCTATCGTTTTCCGGATATTTTCCGTAATCAGCGGATATAGCGTCGAACACAGCCATTGCAGTTCAGCCCGGTCGCTGAAAACTATCCCGGCAATAGCCGCCTTGTCCACTTTGCCGTCGGAATGAAAAACTTTGTCCTGCCAGCGCGTCCGCAACGCGGTTACAAGCCCGGCATCCTGACGGTCATAAAATTCAGCGCAAACAGCGTCCGCATTAAGCGTCCGCCAGCCGGCATCTTTAAAGCACGCCAGCACTGAACTTTTGCCGCAGCCGAAACCGCCGGTCAAACCAAGAATCATATATTAAATTTACTCCATAGGTCAGCTTGCAGCTTTTTGGCACAAGTAATATTCAAAACACTTGAATATCTTCAACTAAAAAACTATAATAATGAAGATTTTTCATAGGGATTGCAATACCAGAAAAAGCACAACTGAATATTGGGAAAAGATTTTCAAGTCAGATCATTTATCCGTTTTAATAAAGTTAGCATAATAAACTTAAGAAGTCAAGCCGATAATTTAAAAAAGGTGAAAAATGAAGAAAAAACCCCGGATTCTCGATAAAAAAGTGATCGCGAAAGGTAAATGGTTAAGTATTAATGAACTTGACTGGCAGGATCCGGAAGCGCGCATCCGTATCTGGGAGACAGCGGAAAGAGTCGACAGCCGCGGAGCCGTGATGATCATTCCACTGGTAAAACAAAGCGATGAACTTATTCTGGTAAAGCAGTTCCGCCCGCCCGCCGCCCGTCCGGTCATTGAGTTTCCGGCCGGTTTGATCGATCCCGGTGAAACGGCCGCCGACACCGCCGTCCGTGAACTTTACGAAGAAACCGGGTATCACGGCAAAATAACGGAGATTTCGGAACCGGCGTACAGTTCTCCCGGAATGTCCGGGGAAACTTTGATTATTGTCAAGATGAGTATCGATGCGGAACATTTTTCCGCCGGCCCTCCGGAATCCTGCCAGGATGACGGGGAAGATATCGAAACGCTTCTGGTAAAACGGGCGGAATTAAAAGATTTCCTGAAAACCCAGGCGGAGGCCGGTTTGGGAATAGACACTAAACTATTGACTTATTCTTATGCGCTTCAAGAGGAGGACTTAATATGAAGTATTCGGAAGCAAAAGCGGGCCGGGTTTTCGTTATCCGGCTGGAAGACGGCGACATAATCCACGAGAAGATCGAACAATTTGCCCGGGAAAACTCGATTTCCCGCGCTTACCTGACGGCTTTGGGCGGTATCGATAAAGACAGTCGGCTGGTCTGCGGGCCGGAAAACGGAAGATCCGAAGTAATTCATCCTGAAATCATCGATATCGACAACGTCCATGAAGTTACCGGTACAGGTACGATTTTTCCGGACAAGGACGGAAATCCTTCACTTCATATGCATCTGGCCTGCGGCCGCTACGAAACTACCATAACCGGCTGCGTGCGCCCCGGCGTAAAGACCTGGCATATCCTGGAAGTAGTGCTGGTGGAATTAACCGCCTGCTCCGCTAAACGACTGCGGGACAAAACAACCGGATTCAATTTGCTGGAGCCATGAAAACAAATATGCCGGTCTAACGACCGGCGCTCCCAGAAGTGTTGCTATTGCCATTCGATGTTCAATGTTAATTAATTTTATTTGTGTCATTAATCGGCCTTATACTGTATTAATCTGAAAATTTAACATCTATACTGCAACCGAGTAGGCCGGCTTTCGATGAAAGCAGCAAAGAGCAACATTATACGGCCTGTCAACGTTTTATGCCGCCGGTCTCATCGAGTCAAGTTCAAGATAAAAGTTTAAAATCCAACCTAAAACAGTATATATCGGCTTTGCTTCCTCCGTATCTGTAAATTATTAAGTTAATCATCTTCCGCCGGGGATGAATTTTATATTGGCGCAGTATTTTTCGCCGAATAATTCATTTATTTTTTTCAGGAGCATTTCCTTGGCGGGGCCGATAGCCAGTTCGCGCAGCCATACGCTATTGTTCACCTCAACATACAGTATTTTCCGTTTAAGGTTGAGCGGTGAGGATATTCCGGCGATTTGGGGTCCGGCGATCTTTTCCCAGTTTTCGGCGATCTTGATGGTTTTAAACAAATCCGGAGAAACCGTCTTCTGTAGAATTTTATCCGCAACGTTTCCGACGGCTACGGCTTCGGGGGTATAAGCGGTTATTTCCGTTTTAGCCCTTTCGGAACCATACCAATCTGTCAGCAGAGAGTACATTTTGTAGAAATCTTTACTTAATTTCGCCATTTTTCATCCTCAAAAGGTACAAAGAGGGCGTAGTTGTCCTATTTTACCCCGACGCCGATTATATTCAGCGGAAGCATCATAACGTGGAAACAAAGCTGAAAAGGCGCAATTCCCCCCTTCACCAGATTTTTTATTCCCGGCGCCAGGCCGCCGAAAGGAATACCTATGGTCGTCTGGATAAACCCCAGCGGCAACCGGCAAATTCCGATCAGGTCTTTACCGCAGTTCAGCAGGCCCTTGCCTAAATTTATCAGGCCGCGCGTTACATAAGGCTGTGCGATCTGCGCCGCCTCTAAAGCCAACGGCGCAAGAATGGCGATAGTTACCGGATCGATAGCTTTCGCTTTCGGGGCCGGAAACAGCATAAGCGATATGCCGATCGCGATTGTCAGCAGTAAAAACTTTTTTTTCATATAATATTTAATTTGGGAATTTAAAAAAACCACTAAGTATACATCGTTTTTCGGTAAAATGCAATAAAGTTTTGTTAAATGCCCATTAGATTACAACCCACGGCTCACGGCTCACGGTTTACGTTCTTTTCGCCTGTATCCACAATTCCTCCATCAATTCTATCGGCGCGTCTTCAAGTTCTATTTTCCGGGCGGCAAGTTCTTTTTCGATATGGCTGAATCTTTTCCTGAATTTTCCGACCGCGGCGCGCAAAAGGTCTTCGGCGCAATCCCTTTTCCGGAAACGGCTGAGGTTGACTACGGCAAAAAGCAAATCCCCGATCTCTTCGTCGATATGCGCGTCGTTACCGGTTCGCATCGCGTCCTTCAATTCGGAAACTTCTTCGCTGATCTTGTCGAGTATCTGTTCCTGCTTTTCCCAGTCAAAACCATATTTGGCGGCCTTTTTCTGGACTTCCCTGGCGGTCAGCAGCGCCGAAAGACTGCGGGGAATGCCGTCAAGAACGGATTGGGACGGCTTTTTGCCTTCGGCGGCTTTTGCTTTTGCCCAGACTTTCATAACGTCGTCCACCGATTCCACTTCGACATCGGCGAAAACATGGGGATGGCGGCGGAGCATTTTGTCAATTATTTCCTGAAACACATCTTTTATGCCGAAAAGCTTATTTTCCTCCGCGATAACCACATGGAAAGCCAGGTTCATAAAAAGATCACCGAGTTCTTCACACAGGTTGGCGTAATCCTTGTTGTCAATGGCGTCCAGGAATTCCGCGACTTCCTCCATCATGCAGATTTTCAGGCTTTCGGCGGTTTGTTCCCGGTCCCACGGGCAGCCGTCCGGGGCGCGCAGGCAGCGAATTATTTCAAGCAGGCTGTCGAGGTCGGGAGTAAAATGTTGACGCATGGAATCTCCTGTCGGTTATCAGTTATCAGTATTTCATTTTCAATTTTCAATTATGTATAAATTACAGTAACGCCGTCGCCACCGGGCAAATTGAAGTTTTCGCCGAATTCGTAACTTTTTATATTTGGGTTTTGCCGGACAAAGGCCCGGACGGCGTGTTTCAATATTCCTGAACCTTTGCCGTGAATTACCAGAAGCGTTTCAGAACTTGAAGCGAAAAGTATTTCTTCCAGTTCCGTGAGCGCTTCTTCACGGGTGTAGCCGTGAAAATCCAGTTCGCGGTCAAAATAAAATGTTTTTTTCTTTTTAGACACTTTTCAATAATTCCATATATTCAGAGCGCGGAATAACTTTAGTTCCGAAACTTGCCAGAAAATTATTCTGCACCTGCGCGTCGAGCCATTTAACTCCGCGTTCCCGGCGAAGCCACTCAACGGTGTTAACCAAGGCAAACTTTGAAGCCCCGGTTTTCTGGTAGAACATGCTTTCGCCGGCGAAAAACCCGCCGATCAGCACCCCGTACAAGCCGCCGGCCAAAGATCCGTCCGGCAAAATTGCCTCGAAACTCCATGCATATCCGGTCTTGTGCAGTTCACCGAATGCTTTAATAAGTTTTTCGGTTATCCAGGTGCCGCCGTCTTTGCGTTTGATTTCGGCGCAATGCCTGATAACGGCCTCAAAGTTCCGGTTTACTGTAAAAGCGAAAGGCGTTTTTTTCAATTCTCTTTGCAAAGTTTTTGGAATCCGGAAGTCGGAAAATTTAAGAACCGCCCTTTCCGGCGGCGCGAACCACAAAATATATTTTTCATCCTGCGGCCAGGGGAATATGCCCGACCGGTAAGCTTCCAGCAGCATATCGGAGTTCAAATCCTCGCTCCAGGCGAGGAAGCCGTTTTCATCGGCCGTTTCGACATCAGGAAAAAGCATTTTTAACGGTTCCGGTTTGTTTCAGTTTGCAGCGGGTGAAAAACTACCTGCATTATACTATAAAACCGTATCCGTGTCAAACCTTTTGCCGGGCGTATTCAGTAAAAAACCGGGCTCAAAGAACCCGGCATTGAAAAACTCCCCATAGGGGAGCAGGAGACGTTAATGGAATTCCAGAGTTTAACTCTCATGCAACG
>JBAYCO010000150.1:0-8603 GCA_041668685.1 Victivallaceae bacterium
AAAGATACTATGCTGACGCCGTGCGCAAGTTCCCGGCAGGCTGATTCCATGAATTCTTCAAACGGCAGCCGGCCGATGTTCAAATATCCGCCGCGTTTGGCGAAAAACCCCCA
Source organism: Victivallaceae bacterium (assembly GCA_041668685.1). Classification (GTDB taxonomy): domain Bacteria; phylum Verrucomicrobiota; class Lentisphaeria; order Victivallales; family Victivallaceae; genus JAHOYW01. The sequence continues at coordinate 114 of JBAYCO010000150.1, forward strand.
GAACGGCAGTTTTGAAGGCCACGCGCTGACTACCTGCACCAGATCCCAACCTAAAACCGCCATAAGAAAAGCATCCGACGCCGAACGGTGGTTCGCAATAAAAATCCCCGTGGAATTTTCTTCCGGGCGCATGTCCGTATATTCAATCCTGCCCCGGATTTTCAACGTCCAGAAGAGAATCCAGCGGCCGTAGCACAGTATGAATTTCCGCCACAGTTTTCTGCGGGAATCTTCCCCCCGGAAAAGCAGCAGGACGAGGAACGGCAATGCGCACAACGTATATAGAACGGAAACCAGGATGGCGGTGAAATAGGTTCGAAAAGTAATTCCCATGTGGCGTTGCGCTCCCGTTGCGTCAGGATTTTTACGGTTTCAGGTTCTTGTCAAGATTGACGAAAAAATCACATATGTCGCCCAAGGTGCGTATTTCCCTGATCTTTTCGTTATTCCGCAGTGAAACCCCGAAACGTTTCTGAAGGTTAATTATCAGGTCAACTATATCCAGGCTGTCAAGTCCCAAATCCTCGAAAATTCTTTTTTCAGGAGTTAGTTCATCCAGAGGTATCTCAAAAATTTCATTGAATATTTCTTTTACCAGATTTTCTATTTCGTTACTGCTCAATTTTTTCACATAACCACCCTTTGAGAATAAATTTTTAAAAAACAGTCTCTAAATATACTTTAACTTTTAAAGACTTACAAGCAGAAAGGCCAGAAAGATAATCCGTTAATAACCATGGGAAAAGCGCTGTCGGGCCGCGCTCCGTCCACAGATAGCGTTATTTTTTCATAAATATTTTGCTTTTTGACTTTCGGGGATTAAATTAACGCTAAAGCAAACCATAAGAAGATATTGAATATGATAGACCCCGATAAATTGTATCCTTTAGTTTTTCAACCGATATACCACGGCAAAATGTGGGGCGGCGCCCAGATCGGGAACGTTTTGAAACGCGACAACCTGCCTGACCTGGAAGAACCAATCGGCGAATCCTGGGAGCTGGTGGACCGTGATGACGAACAAAGCGTTGTCAGCAACGGCCCCCTGAAAGGCAATTCTATCTCCAAACTGGTTAAGCATTACGGGAAATCCCTGCTTGGCAGCAAGTATACCGGCGGCCGTTTTCCTTTACTGGTAAAGATTATCGACGCCGGGGAACGTTTGTCCTTGCAGGTACACCCGGATGAACACGCCTGCGCCCGCCTGGGCGGCGGCGCCGAACCGAAAACCGAAATGTGGTATATCCTCAACGCCAAACCGGGCGCGAAAATAATGGCCGGGGTAAACTCCCGCAGCACCAAACAACAGTTGTTAAGCACTATCCAGACTGCGGATGTGGAAAAGCATTTGCAGGTATTCCAGTCCGCTCCGGGAGACGCCTACTTTATCAGCAGCGGTACGCTTCACGCTATCGGCGAAGGCAATCTGCTGCTTGAAATCCAGCAGAACAGCGATACTACCTACCGGGTCAGCGACTGGGGCCGGGTCGATGATAACGGCAAGTCGCGTGAGCTTCATGTTGAGCAGGCCTTGGAGTCAATTAACTACATAAACCGTACTTCCCCGCGTATTCCGGGGGTTGTCGGCAACGTCAACCATAACCGCAAATTCCCGGTCGTCAACCGTTGCCGTTTCTTCCAGGTCGATGATCTGCGGCTGGTCGGCGAATGGAATGAAAACACTATCGCCTCCAACAGTTTTCACCTGATAAGCTGTATCAATAAAAATATCCGGATAAATTCTGAAGGTAATGATCTCGAACTGGTTCCCGGCCAGACCTGCCTGATTCCGGCCTGTTTGGGCGCTTACCGCATTATGCCTGTGGAATCCGGGGAAACCGATGTCCTTAAAACCACTCTTTAATATAAATAAACCCTGAATACCCAATATGAACTCTTTTCAATGTCTTGATGAATTTGTCGTTTTTCTGCGGCGGGAATTTCCGCAGGCTGAACTTCCAGAAAACTGGAATATCGCGGTTGAAAAATGTCCGGCGAACATGAGCGGCGACCTGACCGTAAACTGTTTCCGTTTTGCGAAAGATCTCCGCACTTCGCCCGATAAGGCGGCTGATAAGGCCATGGAATTCTTCGGTGCTCACTGCGACGTTGCCGCTGTGGAAAAAATAAAAGCCTTCGTCAATATTACCCTGACTCCGGGGGCGGTTTACCGCGATTCCGTCGCCTGTCCGGATTCTCTGTTGGCGGCTTCACGCCTGACGGACGCGGAAGCCAAAAGAGTTCTGATCGAGTACTCGGCCCCGAACACCAACAAGCCGCAGCATCTTGGGCATGTCCGCAACAATACCCTTGGGATGAGCCTGGCTTCCCTGTTCGCGCGGGTCGGGCACGACGTTATCCAGATAAATCTCGTCAACGACCGCGGCATCCACATTTGCAAATCGATGTTGGCCTATGAGCGTTTCGGGAACGGCGTCACGCCGGAATCCAGCGGCGTCAAGGGCGATCATCTGGTCGGGGACTTCTACGTAAAATACAATTCAGCCCTGAAGGAACAACTGGACGAACTGCGCGCGGCAAAACCCGAATTGCGCGATGAAAGCGATGAAAAACTTTTCCTCGAAACGGAAATCGGGCAGGCCACCCAGAAAATGCTTCAGGACTGGGAAGACGGCGATGAAAAAGTGATCGCCCTCTGGAAAGAAATGAATTCATGGGTATTTGCCGGATTCGAGCAAACCTATAAACGCATGGGGATTAAATTCGACCATACCTACCTTGAAAGTGAAACTTATCTGCTCGGCAAAGACATTATTGCCGACGGCCTCGCCCGCGGCGTATTTCAGCGGCGCGAAGATGGCGCGGTAACTATCGATCTCGGCAAAATGGGGACGAAGGTCGTCCTGCGTTCCGACGGCACCAGCGTCTACATTACCCAGGATATCGGGACGACTTTGAAGAAATATTCCGATTATAAACCCGATGAACAGATATGGGTGGTCGGAGACGAACAGATTTTGCATTTTAAAATGCTTTTCGAAATTATGAAAAAACTCGGCTATCCCTGGGCGGACGACCTCCACCACCTGTCTTACGGTATGGTCAATCTGCCGAGCGGTAAAATGAAAAGCCGCGAGGGTACCGTCGTTGACGCCGACGACCTCTTTGATGAAATGGTCCGCCTGGCCGGAGAAGCCTGCAAAGAACGTTACGGCGACAGTGTTTCTCCCGACGAGACAGCTGAACGCGCGGAAATCATTGGTATGGGCGCATTGAAGTTCATGCTGCTGAAATTTAATCCGAAAACGACAATGCTGTTTGATCCAGAGTCTTCGGTGAAATTCGAAGGCGACACCGGACCCTATGTCCAGTACGCCTGCGCCCGGATCAATTCCATCGAACGCAAAGCCGCGGAACGCGGCCTCAAGTTCGCGACGGATGCGGTTAATTGGGAATTATTGTCCCGCAAAGAGGAAAAGGCGCTTGCCGTTACGGCGTTCTTCTATCCGCGGGTATTACAGCTTGCCGCTGAAAAAATGGATTGTTCGACCCTGGTTGACTATCTGCTGGAACTGGCGAAAGCGTTTAACCGTTTTTACCGGGAATGTCCGGTGCTTGCCGCCGACAGCGAGGAACTTGCCTGCGCCCGGATGGCGTTGTGCCACGCGGTGCGGGAAATCCTGACCGACGGGCTCAACACCCTGACCATTCAAGTACCCGAAGCCATGTAAATATTATCCCTTGAAGGAAAATTGAAATGCCTGGCGGGCGTTGACGTCTTCTTTTATCTTGCTGATGAGCATATCCGGTATTTCGATATTGGTTTTGATAACCGCCAGGGAATTACCGGCTTTGAGATCCTGGGGAGCCCGCAGGTCGATGATATTTATGTTCTTCTCGCCGAGGATGCTGGCTATTTTTCCGATAACTCCCGGCTGGTCGGTATATTCAACGAAAAGATTATGGCCGGTCGGTTCGAGGTAAAGCTTATCGAAATTTTTCAGTCTGGACACCATTAAATTATTTTCCGTGATCGTGCCGCGGACACTCGCCTGGGCAACTGTTTCATCGCCGGCGAAAAGATCGATGGTCATTGCTTCGCCGTAATTTTTATCGCTGTCGATATCCCGGTTGACCAGTTCAATACCGCGTGATCCCAAAAAGCCCTCCGCATCCGAAGCGTCCTGATAGAGATCAAATTCGGAAGATATTGCCGCGGCGATAGGGGCGGTCATCCAGACGGCGTATTGATTTAATTCACCGTAGAAACTCGTTTCGACCCGGGCCGGATGTTTGTCTTTGCCGAGATAACCCCTGGCAATCGAAGTCAAAACGAAAGCAAGGCGCTGATACGCCCGGTCGAGACCGTCCGGAATATCCTTGTTTACCACGCAGTTGGTAATGCCCTGTTCGAAATAGTCGATTGTCTGTTCAGCGGCGCGGCGGGCGGCGTTGAAATTGGCTTCTTTAGTGCTTGCGCCGAGATGCGGAAGCATAACGTCGGCGATATCCGCGACGGATTTTTCCCCGGCCGCGTCTTTCGGATAAACGTCGTTGCAGAAAAACAGTTTCTTTTCGGCCTTGACGGTTCGCATGTCGTCTTCATTGATAATTCCGGCGCGGGCGCAGTTTACCAGGGTCGCTCCTTCCTTCATCAGGCGCAGAAGCTTGCAGTTGATCATGCCGCGGGTTTCGTCATTTTCCGGAATATGCAGGGAAATGTAATCGGATTTGCTGAAAATATCTTCCAGCGAACACAACTCAACGTCCAGCTTTTCCGCCAGGGCGGGAGAGATCATCGGGTCATATCCGAGGACTTTCATTTGAAAGCCTTCAAGACGCTTGATCAGCAGCCGGCCGATGTTTCCCAGGCCGACGATACCGATAGTTTTACCGGTTAATTCCGTACCCATGAAATTTTTCTTTTCCCATTTTCCGGCGCGGGTTGAAATGTCGGCGGGAACCAGATGGCGCGCCGCGGCAAGCATCAGGGCGACGACTTCTTCGGCGACCGCGTTGGAATTAGCGCCGGGAGTATTCATTACCGCGATATTTTTACGACGGGCGTACTTTGTATCGATAGTGTTGTATCCGGCTCCGGCACGGACGACCAGTTTGAGTTCCGGAAGGACGTCTATTATTCCCGGCGTAACTTTTTCGCTGCGGACAATAAGAACTTCCGTTTTCTTGTATTCAGCCACCAGTTCATCGAGAGAACGTTCGGCATCCTGTACTACCTCGTAACCTTTTTCCCGTAAAAGGCTTGCCGCTATCGTATCCAGTTTAGTCGGTATCAGAACATTTTTCATTTTTAAGGACTCCGCGTATGAATTAAAATAAGTATCCATAAAAAATAATCTAAAATATCCGCATTGCAAACAAAAGGCGGCAAAAACCCTTCCATATGATCCCTAACCGCCTGAAAAAAATCTTAAACGGTCCGAATTTGACAAGTAAAAAACTGTAACGTTGGAATTTTCCGAACGGTAAGCGGTGGAAATTAATGATTTTTATTATCCCTCCGGGATTCAACTGGTCGATTACTGCCGACAAAAAAACATATTTTTCATGAAAGCTACTTGACATAGTGGAAAACTTCCATTATCTTCTTGTTAAAGATTAATAGAAGTTTTCCATTAAGTGTTCAATATTAATTCTTCAAAGGAGGATTCCATTATGGCGGAGTTAGCGATCAATGGCGGGCCGAAAACATTTGAGGGCACATTCCCGATGTGGCCGGCGTTCGAAGAAGACACAATTCAAAAAGCTATGGAGCCGCTGCGCCGCGGCCAGGTGAACTACTGGACGGGTCCGCTCGGCCAGAAGTTTGAAAAGGAATGGGCCGAATGGATCGGGGCCCGCAACGCCGTCAGCGTTGCCAACGGTACGGCCGCTTTGCATACGGCTCTTGCCGCGATGGGCATCGGCCCCGGCGATGAAGTCATTTGTCCGAGTTATTCTTTTATAGCGTCTTCATTCTGCGCTTTGCAAGCCGGCGCGCTGCCGGTTTTCGCCGATGTCACGGATGACCACAATCTTGATCCGGAAGCTATCGAAGAACTCATCACCGAACGCACGAAAGCAGTTGTCGTCGTGCATTTATACGGCGTTGTCGCCGATCTCGATCCCATTCTGGCCATTGCCAAAAAACACAATCTCAAAGTAGTCGAAGACTGCGCGCAATGTTTCGGCGGGGTTTATAAAAGCAAAAAAGCGGGTACGGTCGGTGATATCGGCTGTTTCAGTTTCTGCCAGAGCAAACATTTTACGACCGGCGGCGAGGGCGGCATGATCGTAACTGATGATGATGACCTGGCCTGGGAATGCCGTTCCTTCCGCGATCACGGCTATGATGTGAAGGAACGCTTGAATCTGCTCGAAATGGAAGGCAAACTGATGTACATCCATAAGCGTGTCGGTTTTAATTTCCGCATGACTGAGATGCAGTCGCAGATCGGTCTTTGTGAACTGGCGCGTTTTGACAGTTGGAATCTCCCGAACCGCAAACGCAACGCCAAAATTGTTATTGACGCCCTGAAAGATCATCCGCTGATCCTGAAAACCCCGGTTAATACCGATGATCGGCAGAATGCTTTCTGGTGGGTTCCGCTGATTCTGGATGCCGATAAACTGACTTGTACAGTGAACGAATTCTGCAAGGCGGTTGCCGCGGAGGGAGTTCCCTGTTACGGTGTCCAGTGGCCGGAAATGTACCGGGAACGCGCTTTCGTCGAGCAGAACGGTTTTGGAAACCGCAAGTATCCTTTCAAGGATCCGAACGCCCGCCAGATAGATTATTCCAAATTCGACTGCAAGAAAGCGCAATATCTGGCAGAGCGGACGATGTCGTTCTTCCCGCATCCGGTCTACAGCGTGGAACACATGGAAGCCTGTGTGGCCGCGTTCAAAAAAGTTGCCGACGTTTATATGAAATGATCTTTCAGAAAGGAATATGACTTGACTTAACGGCATTTTCAGGTTAAAATCGAAAATGCCGTTTATAAAGAAAACGGGAGATTGTTATGGGAAAAATAAAATATGCATTGATCGGTTTCGGCGGGATCGCCGAAAACCGTATAGCCAAAGAGGGCTTTGCCCGCGATACGGCGCGTTTCGGCACCCCTGAAAAAGCGGAACTTGTCGGCGCTACGGATTTAAACCCGGCGCGCCGGGAAGCCGCGGAAGCTTTGGGGCTGAAGTGGTATGCCTCGGCTGATGAAGTTTTCGCCGCTCCTGAAATTGACGCGGTATTTGTTGCTACCAACAACCTGACTCATGCCGGGATCGCGGAAGCGGCCATGCGAGCCGGGAAACATGTTATCGTCGAAAAACCAATCGCGACGACTGTTGAGGATGCGGAAAAACTGGTTGCGACTGCCGGGGAAACCGGCAGGAGCCTGGCGGTTGACCACATGATGGTTTATAATTCATACAACAAACTGGCCAAAGAAACAGTTGCTTCCGGTAAACTCGGCAGCGTTAATGACAGTTGCTTCCACATGGAATTCTGTTACGGTTCCACGCCGGAAGAGGCTGCCACCTGGCGTTGTTCAAGCCTTGCCGAGATGGGCGGCCCTATAGGTGATGTCGCGAGCCACTGTATGTATATGGCTGAATTCATCTTCGGCAGCCGGATTGTTTCGCTGGCCTGCGCTTATTTGCCGAAAACCATGGATATCAAAGCCGAAAACGGAGCCTATATAAAATTCAATACCGCTGACGGCCTGAGCGGTTCGGTGAAGGTCGCTTTCAGCGAAGCGCGCGGCAGTACGGGCGCAATGTTGAGCAACCTGGGGTATGAAATTTACGGTTCCGACGCTGTTTTACGCGGCTACACGACTTTGTCCCAGCTTTCCGGCGGCAAAGACGAACCGGTTAAAATTCGTCTGGAACTGGACCGTTTTTCTGCTCAGGAATCGCTTAAACCGGTTGAAATCAAAAATATTTATCAGGAAGTCATTAACCATCACGCCGAATCTATTTTGAGCGGTAAACCGTTATTGGACGGGGATGGTGTCCATAATCTCAAACTTTGTTATGCCGCCCACGAATCCGCTCAGAACGACGGCGCTTTAATTGAGGTAAAGTAAAATGTTGCAGGTTGGCATCAGCAAACAAATAATTACGCCGGAGCGGGGAGTCTCCCTGGCCGGGTATTTTAACCGGCGGCCCAACACCGGGGTTTTGGACGACCTCCAGGTGAAGGCCGTATTGTTTAAAAAAGATTCCGTTATCTGCGGAATCGTTTCGTTTGAACTCGTTAAGACTACTTTGAAGCTGGTTGGCAATATCAGGAATAAGCTGAAAGCCAAAGGCTATGGGTTCGCGGACAATCTGATCATGGCGGCGACCCATACCCATACCGGCCCGGATCTGCGTCCGGAAAGAGGCGGACTTAATGACAAACAGTTTGCCTGTCTTGAAGACAGGACCGTATGCGCCATCGAGGAAGCTTACGCTAATTTGCAGGACTCGACTCTGGAACTGGCTAAAATCAATAACAACCCCTGTGCCTTTAACCGCCGCTAT
>JBAYCO010000151.1:0-8572 GCA_041668685.1 Victivallaceae bacterium
CATGCGTACAAATTCTTGTTCTTTACATAAGAGTTCTCAAAAAGCATAACATCCCATGTGTCCCCGTTACTGGAGTTATAAGAACAAACCGTTCTTCCTTCAAAATCATCCGCATAGAAATGGGAAGCCAGACCTAACTGTTTCAGGTTATTGATACATGCCCCTGCTTTAGCCTTGTCCCTGGCTTTATTCAGCGCCGGCAGCAGCATACTGGCGAGAATCGCTATGATAGCGATCACAACGAGCAATTCGATGAGTGTGAATTTTTTCATCTTGCTGATCTCCTTGTTTTACGGTTAAAAAATTAAATGAGCTTATATTAAAAGGTTTAATAAATTCCATAACTTTATTAAACCTGCCGATTTTGTCCGGGCTGTGAGCATCGGAACCGACAGACAGCTTAACTCCGTTCGCCAACATCACCTCCATTACGTTCCGGTAGCTTTTCCACAGTTTTTCAGTAGGTATGCTGTCCAGTAAAGTTTCGTTTATTTCAAACGCCACGTCATACTGTCGCGCCGCAGCCGCTAAACGTTCGAAATTTTTAAGTATATTTCCGGAAAATTCATCGATAATACGGTTCTGCATTATTAAACGTCCGGGATGGGCAAGCACATCCACTTTGGGGTTTTCAATCAACTTTTCAATCATATTGGACCAGCGGTTATATATCCGGTTTTTGTCCCGCCGGGTAAAGTGGATTTTTTCAAACCATCCCTTGTCCATTCCGGGATAACCGTGAAACCCCACCAGTACCGGGAAGAGCTCATCCTCATTGAAATCCTCGAAATTCAAATGTCCTGGATTTTCCATATCCGGATCTATTTCCATCCCGACAAGCACCTGGATACCGGTTTCCACGGCGGCAAGTTCCTTTTGGATCAGCTCCAAATTGCCGCGAGGCCCCAAATGCCAGTCGAAGGAATGTTCGGTTATCGCGATCCGGGTCAGTCCCGCCTGTTCGGAATATTTAATTATGTTTCCGACCGTCATCATTGGGTCCGAATGTCCGGAACATATTGTATGGATATGATTGTCAAAGCTTAAATTCATAATAGAAACGGATTAGAATTATAAGTTTTTCGTTCTATATTATATATTATAATTTCGCAACGGCCTTTTAACAAGACAAAAAATGATGTATTATATATAGAAAGGTTGCAATATCATGAAAACACATGTTTACGATAAATTTCTTTTCTCCTGGGCCAAGTCCATACTGCTGGATATAGAGGACTTCGAACTCTATCTCAGGGTTTTCGCCAGAATGCAGAGTGACGGCGCCTTTGCGCACGAATTCCGGTCTCCGGGCATTATCTTTCACATCGTCAATTCCGGCCGCGGCGTCATCAAATACGAAGGAACCAAAATAGAAGCGGGACCGGGAACGATGTTCATATTCTGGCCCGACAACAAAGTCAAATATTATGATTTTCCGGATTCTCCCTGGGATTATACCTGGTTCTGGCTTGCTGGGAAAAGTTCACTGCGCGTCCTGAGCCTGGCCGGGCTGACCCCGGACAAGCTGGTTTACGATATCAGCAGTTGCAAAAGTTTTCTGCACACTATACAAAACGTAGAGAAATGCCTGGAAAACAGAGAATTTACTCCGTTTTACCCCATGTGCGCGGCCTGGATGCTGGTCGAGGATTTGATGAACGAACTGTCCGACAAGGACAATCTGGCAAGAGTTACCAACATTGCCAGAGCAAGCAGGATTTTTATCGAAAATTCTCCTTTGTCCGCCATCAGCGTCGATACGCTAGCAGCTCATTTCAAAGTCAACAGATCCACCGTATTCAGACTTTTCAAGAACGCTTTCGGTATTTCGCCAAAAGAATATATCGACAAGTTCAGGTTCGAAAAGGCCTGCCAGATGCTTTCTGATAAAAATTTCAAAATCAAAGAGATCGCCGCTTCCTGCGGTTTTGAAAACCAGTGTTATTTCAGCATCGCCTTCCAGAAACGTTTCGGTATGTCGCCGTCGCAATGGCGAGATAAGAAGTAACGCTAAAAACCGACTCATCGTCGGTTTATGAGATAAGCCGGTAATCAGAACGCATAACAAGTAGGCCGGCTTTCGATGAAAGCGGCAGTGAACGACATTATATAGCCTGACGACGTTGCATGTCGCCGGTCTCATCGAGACGCGGCGCTACTTCAGGTCGCAAATTAAGTATAAGGCATAAACCGTTGAAGAACTCCAAAAACGACCGGCCGCGACTGCATAAATAGAACACCACCCATGCAACAAAAATATATATCATACAACATTTTTAGTCTTGAATATTTTTTTATAGGCATGTATATTAAATAGTAGGTTAGGAAGCTATGAACCACGATGGTTCCCAAGCATCATAACCTAAAACAATAAACCAACAATAGACAATTGAAGGCAGGGAAAAATGAAAAAGCGGAAAAAATGGCGGTTCTGTCGGTTTGGCCGCAATATAAGGTTTTTTTCCGGCAGAAGGTATTTTACAATAATTGAATTGCTCGTCGTGATAGCAGTGATAGCGATACTTGCCAGTATGTTGCTTCCGGCCTTGAATAAGGCGCGGGCCTCGGCCGACCGCATTTCATGCATCAGCAATCTGAAACAGATAGGAATTGCAGTTACCATGTATACGGACGTTTACGAAAGCGTTCTGCCTCCCTGTAATCCCGACTGGAGGTTTGAATTGCTGGAGTTTCTGAAAAAAGAAGGCCCCGGAATACTCAACTGCCGGGCAAATCATTCTTCCTATCAGGGATCGCTGGTTTACGGGTTCAACGCCTATCTGGCGTTCACGGCGCTTGGCTACGGCACTAACACTTTCACTGGCGTCAAAAAGCTGTCAATGATCAAACAGCCTTCACAGAAACTGATCTTCATGGACGGCATCCCTTCCTGGGCCCAGGTCGAATATTCCTGGCTGAATACGGACGACAAAATCGCCAACGTGTTCCGACATGAAAACGGCGCCAACGTACTTTTTGTCGACGCCCACGCGAACTGGGGCAAAATGTCCGAGATACTATACAACCGAAACGACATATGGGGCCATGACTCATGGTAAAAAGCTTCCCGGAAGTTGAGACGAAGCCCCGGATATATGTCGCTTTTTTCGCAATAAGCATCAATAAAAAATAAACAAAAGGTAAAAATGCGCACTTTGATCCTACTTGCAATCGGTGTTCTGGCTTTTACGGAACAAGTATTCGGAGACATAAACCCGCTCATGTCGCTTGACTTCAGCGGCCTCAAGGACGGCGCCGTCAAAGACGTCTGCGGCAATTTCAACGCGCAGGGCGCCGGAATGCTCAAACCGGAAAAGGGCAACGCCGCGAGTTTCGACGGCCTCACCAGCTATGTCAAGATAACTCCCGAAGCGTTGAATTTCAGTCCTCCGCCCGAATATTCCGTCGAACTGTGCTTTACTCCCTCCGGGAAACAGACCAACAAATACCCGAAACTGCTGGCCTTTCCCAATTCCTGTTACCTGCATATTACCAAGGAACCGCCGTTTACTCTATGCCTGAACCTTTTCAATACCAGCGGGAAATTCTGCAAACAGCTCGCAGTCGGCGGAATCCCGGCCGATGAAGCCTGTCACGTATTCTTCACCATCGGGAAAAACGAAGCAAAACTCTATGTCAACGGTAAATTGAAAGAATCGTACCGCATAAAACAAAATATCTCGCCTCTGCGTTTCCCTTTAATGATCGGGAACCGGGACAGCAATTCCATAAACGGGATATATTCCGGAACCGTAAACGGGCTGGCATTGTACTCCGGAACCGCCAACGCTGAGGAAGCCGCCCAAGCTTACGAAAACGGGAAAAACGGATTTCTGCGCAGCCCCGGCGCTCATACAGGCTCCGCACATACAAAAAAGACTTCTCCGGCTCCGGGCGCTTCCGCTCAAAATGCTTGGAACGCGGAATGGATATGCGGAGGAAAAGAGTCTTCGAAAGAAATGTCTTCCGAATATTTCCGTAAAAAATTCAGCCTCGGTAATAAAATAAAAAAAGCACAGTTGAAAGTAACCGCGGACGACCGCTATCACCTGTATATAAACGGCCGAAAGATCGCGGCCGAAGCCGGTTGGGTTGTCCCGGAACTATATAACGTCACCGCTGATTTACATGCGGGTGAGAATATTATTGCCGTAAAAACCGATAATTTCATGGGCCCTTCCGGGCTGCTTCTGGAACTCACAGTCACCGATACAGCCGGAACCCATATCATAAAAACGGATTCAAGCTGGAAATGCGCCGCCGCCGTGGACAACGGTCAATGGGCTTCCCTGCAATATCCGGATACCAAATGGCAAAACGCCTTTTCCAAAGGCAAAGTCCCAGCGCGTCCCTGGGGAAAACTGCAAAGCTGCCGCGATCCCGGGGAAAACACTTCAGAACAAGCTCCGCCGCTGGCCCGGACGCTGGAGATGATAAAACGCGAAAAAGCGCCTGAGGCCAAAGTCGAAATGGCAAACGGCGTCCCGACTCTTTTCATAAACGGGAAACAGCGATTCCCGATGCTCGGCAAGGATATTCATCTCGACCGTAAATTTGTAAATGAATATTCCCGTAACGGCATCCATCTTTATATTCCCTCATGGCCCTATGTCGGTTTACAGGCGAATAGCAAGTATGATTATTCCGAACTTGACTGCTATGCCCTGACCGTATTGTCCGCGGATCCGGATGCGTATATGATGTTTTTCGTAACCCTGAACACGCTGGATTTCTGGAACAAGCTAAATCCGGACGAATTATGCCGCTTCTCGGACGGCAGCGGCGCCAAACAATCACTCGCCTCGGAAAAGTGGAAAAAGGATTACGGCGCCGCCCTGGAAAAGTTTATCGAACATATTGAAAAGAGCCCGTACGGGAAGCGGGTTTTCGGGCTCATTGTCGATGCGACCATGAGCGAATGGCAGTACTGGGGAGTGGAAAATAATAAATTCCCGGATTACAGCCTGCCGGTTCAAAAAGGTTTCAGGCTGTGGCTGGAGAATAAATATAAAAACGTTGCCGCTCTCAGAAAAGCCTGGGGCCGAAATGATATTAAAACTTTCTCCGAAATCAATATCCCGTCCGAAAAAGAACGGAACGCCGGCGGTTCTTCCGTATTCCTGGAACCGGGCAGACAACAGGCAGTGATCGACTACCTTACATATCATTCGGAATTTGTCGCCGACGCGATAAAGCATTTTTCCGGGATCGTCAAACGTAAAACCGCCGGAAAAATGCTCTGCGGCTCCTTTTACGGTTATCTTCTCGAACATGCCGGGATGCGGCAAAGGCTTCAGCACGGCGGCCATCTCGCTTTACATAAGGTTCTGGAGTGTCCGCATATAGATTTCGTTGCCTCTCCGGTTTCCTACCGGCTGCGGCGGCTCGGCACATGCGGCGCCTACATGATCCCCAAAGGCTCCGTTTATCTCCATAAAAAAATGCTTTTCCATGAGGCCGATATAAGAACTTTCCTGTCTTCCAGAAACAATACTTTTTCGAGGACGGCAAACCTTGACGACACGCTTTCCGTGTTAAAGCGGGAGTTTGCCAAAACCCTCACCGACGGCATCGGCTTATGGTGGTTCGACATGCGCGGCGGCTGGTTCAGCGATAACGGCATCCTGAATTTCTTCAAAAACGCCGCCCGGATCGGAAACGCCGCCCTTGCGGCAAAAAGCCCGGCCAAAAGTGAAATCGCGGTAATTGTGGATGAAAAAACTCCCTGCCGCATGTCACTAACTACCGGAAACATACTTAATAATGAACTTATTTCAATGCAGAGAGACGAACTTTCGAAAATCGGCGCGCCGTTCGACGTTTTTCTCCTAAGCGACTTACTGGCCGGGAAACTGCCGGATTATAAAATGTATATTTTCCTTAATCCATTTTACCTTTCCGTTCAGGCAAAGCAGTTAATAAAACAAAAACTGCAAAACAACAACCGCACAATACTATGGCTCTACGCTCCCGGCTTTGCCGGGGAAAACGGTTTGTCCGTCAAATCGTGCTCGGAACTCACCGGGATGAACTTAAAACTGCACAATTCCGGCATGCCATTGAAAATAAATTTGCTGACAAATGAATTAAAATCCTGCAAACCAGGCAATAGTTCTTCCTACGGAATGCAAGGAAAAATAAGTCCGGTATTTTCAATTGCCGATCCCGCGGTAAAAGTCTGGGGAAAACTGCCGGACGGTTCACCGGGAGCCGGCGTCAAAAAACTCGCCGGGTGGACTTCAATATATTCCGCCGCGCCAAGGGTTCCCTCGTGGCTTATCAGGAATATAGCTAAAAATGCCGGAATATTCATTTATTCCGAATCCGACGACGTAGTTTTTGCCGGACGGGATTATCTCGTTATCCACACAGCAAAACCGGGTATGAAAAAATTAAAGTTTCCCCAAAAATGTGACTGGCATGAAGTATTTGAAAAGAAGTTTTACGGGAAAAACACGGCTTCTATAAGCTTCAAGGCCGATAAATATAAAACTTTTATCTTCAAACTGACACGATAAATGAAATATCAATATTGACAAATTGTCAAAGCTGAAACCGCCCCTGTTTCCAGGGGCGCGGCATCAATGTTTTCTTCAAATATTTTCAAGGAAAGTTTTTGCATTAAAATACGCTTTTTCGGCATCTCGAATGTTGCCCCTTAACTCCAGCGCGCCCGCCAACGGAACCCCGGCGTCGCCAAGAAGCCTTAAAACCCGCTGCCAGTCAATGGTTCCTTCGCCCGGAACCAGATGTTCGTCAATTTTCCCGTGGTTGTCATGGAGGTGCAAGTGAATGATCCGGTCGGCGAATTCGCCGATAAAAGCATCAAGCGCCCCCGTATCCATTCCAGCTTGAAAGGTATTCGCATGTCCTATATCCAGACACATTTTGAGACGTTCCGGACCCGCCAGGGCGCTGAAACGCTGTAACGATGAAAAAAATCCGTTTTCCAGCGCCAGGGTTACATTATGAGCTTCAGCAAATTCCAGAACCCGGTAAAAATAATTTTTATCGATTTCCAGCTTGTTTTCCGCCTCGACAACCCCGAAATTCAGCACATGGACAACCAGCAGGTCGGCATCAAGAAAAGAACTTAATTCAATTTCCTTCGTTATGCTTGCCCAGTCCTTGTTGTCGCATTTACTGTGAACCGACAAGCGCTTAACCCCGGCAAGCCACTCCTTAACCGTATTCCAGTTGTCCCTGGCGAAAACTTCAGGTTCCTGCGGCCAGTTCAGCCACAATTCCACCCCGAACCCGTTTTCTTTTGTTTTAGTTACGGCATCTTTCAGCCTTACATTATTATCGACGCACGCATAATTCCAGGTGCTGACATTTAATTGTAAATCCGCAGTCATATTCTTTCTTTTTTTGTTAGAACCATACAAACAATTGAACGAGTAGGCCGGCTTTCGATGAAAGCGACAACGAACAACATTATATGGCTTGTCAACGTTGCATGTCGCCGGTCTCATCGAGACGCGGCGCTACTGGACGACGAGAAAATTTTATGGATTTTCCGTAATTTTAAAAACGTTTTTCTTGATATGTGCACGCGCCAAGCGGAGCAATTTGTCCCGCTCCTTGAGCGGCAGATAATTACCCCAGCCTTTTATGTCCGCAACTCCCTCCCTGGCATAACGGGAACCGCACAGTTCAAAATTAAAAACTCCCTGATAATTAATGTTTTTCAATGTCTGGATACATTTGCGCCAGTCAATACCACCCTCCCCCGGAGCCAGATGCAGGTCGGAAAATCCGCCGTCCCGGCGCATGCCGAAATTGTCGCTCATATGCAGGCATTTCGTCAAATTTCCGGCAGTCGCAAGCGCTGTTTCGATATCCTCAAAGAGATTGGCGTGACCGATATCCACGCACATGCCGATATTGGGAGAATCCACCAGTTCACACAAGCGGCGGACAAATTTCGTTTGCACCCGGGTGTTTTCGAACAAGATAGTGATTCCGGAACGTTCAGCATATTCGATAATCTCCGGGAATGCCTTGAATACCGGATGTTCGTCTGGAGAAACCGGGGAAGCGGCATCGTAAGCTTCAAAATCATAATGCAAAGTCAGGTATTTAACTCCCAACTCAGCACAAAAATCCAGCCGCTGTTTTACCTGCTTAACGACGAAATATATATCCCGGCAATCGTCTTCAGCCCAGAATATCAATTCATGATGATCATGCCAGGCCAGCGGTTTTATCCCGGTATCCCTGAAAATTTCTTTCAGTTCCCTGGTAACGTCATCGATTTCCCAACTATGCCGATAAAGTTCAACGTAATCAAACCCCAGGCCCGCTATTCTCCGGACAGCGTCCGGCAGGGAAATATCATAATAAAGTCCCGTATTTACGGAAAATTTGTTTTTCATTTAACTGTTTTCCCTTGAAAAGCTGATAGTTACCGCAAAAAATTATTCATTTTTGCAATGCGATGATATACTTGGCCAGTTTTGAACGCATGTTGTCCAAGTCAAGCTTTAAAATATCGGTTTTCTTCAAGGTTTCAAGATATTTTTCAGCGTTTAGAATAATATTCCGTTTTTCGGCTTTGTTTTCTTTTTTC
>JBAYCO010000152.1:0-8481 GCA_041668685.1 Victivallaceae bacterium
ATGGCAAACCAGATAATGGTTACAAACAAGTCAAACGCCCTTATTGTCCGTTCAGAAATTTCTGTGTTTTCCTTAATGGGGAAGCTCCTGAAACGATTCTTGCCGAACGAGACTATCTTCGTGAACGGGTAGACACGTTTGAATTCGGCATGGATTTCACCAACCGTCAGGTCAAAAAACTTCTGGAACGAATCCGGGAGCTTGAGGACACCAATACTCAACTTAACAGTGATCTTACCGAAGCGCGCCAGGCTCTTTTCAATAGATATCCGAAGAAAGAACCGCCTGAAAATCCTAAGGAACGCGGTGCTCCGGTTGGTCATCCGGGGTGGTTTCGCGGCAATCCTGAACAGATCGATAAAACCGTTGACGTTTACCTCGATGTCTGTCCGTTTTGCGGGAGTGAAGATATTTCTCCGTGCAACCACACAACAGAACATATTCAGGAAGATATTGAGGAAGGCAAACTTATCGCGACATGTTTTGTCCACTGTTACTACTGGTGCCCCGGTTGCCAGCGGGTTGTTCACGGCTGGGGAGAGAACGAAATCCCCAATGTTTTTATCGGTCCTGACGCCAAAGCTAAAACATCTTTCATGCGGCATGAAGTTAAAGCTTCTTACAACGGAACACGACTTGCTCTGCAATGCTTTGGAAACCTGAAGTTGACTCCCGGAACTCTGGTAGGATTCGATAACCATATTTCCAAACATGGAAAACCGTTGCACGAAGCGTTGAAGCAGTCTCTGCCCGGCTATTCGTACATGCATGCCGATGAAACCGGCTGGAAGCAGGACTGGCTCTGGATTTTTACCAATCGCCAGATTGTTTTCTTCCACATTGATGAAAGCCGGGGTTCCAAGGTCGTCATCGACCATCTTGGAGAGTTTTATAACGGCATTCTTATCACCGACTTCTGGAACGCTTACCGGAACCTGATCGGAGCCTTCGCCAAGCAGAAATGCCTCAGACATATTCTGGGTGACATCAAAAAGCTTCTCGATAAAGGACTCCCGAATCATCCCAATGCCGAAGCGTTCCTTGAAGATGTTAAGGAGCTTTTTAAAGATGCTATTTTTCTTTACAATCAACATGCTGTATTAACTCCCGATGAATATCGCTCTGCTAAAAAGAATATCTTCAAACGTTTCAAAAAATTACGCTCCCACACGGAACTCGAACACCACGAAGCCGACAACATACGCAAACGTCTGATCAATTTCAAAGATGAGCTCTTCGTGTTTCTTAAATACCCTGAAATTGTTGAACCGACAAATAATTTTGCGGAACGCGGGATTCGCCCAGGGGTCTTGTTCAGAAAAATTACTTTCGGGAACAGGACTACGCAAGGTAAGGTAAATGTAGCGTTTGCCATGACCATCATTAAAACCGCTATGCTGCGAGCTCTTGATCCTATAGAAATACTGCGTTCCATAATTACCAAAGGGGTAACTTCCGACCTTCTGAGGCTGTTCCAGCTTCCTGAAAACATGCCGCAAGCTCCTTGATTTCCGTAGAGAGTTCGCAAAACAACGCATTTTTTCACAAGGATACTGTCTGGAAACTTCATACCGATTTTACAACCGGAGAGGAGCCGTATTCCTTGTTGACTTTTATGTCGCTTATTTCCCATGATAACTTCTACTTTTTGTTACTCACTTTTGTTATTTTTGCTTACAAAGAACGAAACCATTTAACGGAAAATTTTTCTCGGTCGTTTCTTGACACCTGTTTTACCGCTATCCCGTTCATCTTTATTCCTGCTCAACTTTTTCGGACTAAAACTTTACAATTTTATTTTCACTTGATTATTATTCCGCCAATGACCCGGAAGGCTTTCAAATTCAAGCCAGGGGTCGGTATACGGATTGTCTTTTGCGTCTTCCATCCAGTCCCTGTATCCGGGCAGGGTTTTCCCGTCGCCGGAAAATTTTACCCCATTAACCGCCACATAAATTTTCTCCCCGCTCAATTTTCCCAAACCACGAATTTGGATCCTGAAAATCATTTTGTGCGGCGGATATTTTCTCAGATCATCAGCTATGGGGAAATCGATTTTTAATGCGGGTGAATTTTTACCGGCAGGAATCCTTACCGGGATCCGCATCGGCATCGCGGCATCCTTAGTCCATTCTATTTGGCTGGTAAGGGTCAAAAGATAATATTTGCTTTTACCCGCAGTCAATTTGGGATTTTTCGCTGTTTCCAATACCTTAAGCTCCATGTCTTTTCCCTGTTTGCCGCAAAAGGTGTTGTAAAGGTGAATCCCGTCGGAACCGGCATGGTAATAGCCGGCAAAAGCTCCCCGCCACATTTCAATCATAGGTTCCCTAGCCGGAAAGCCCTCTGGCCTAATAAGGAAATCAGTGCCGGGATATACTTTGATCGGGCTTTGGGCTGTCAGTTTTTTCCAGTCTTTCACGGGAATATTGAATTCTATCGAAAAAGCCGATGAAGGAGCAAGGGCGTCAACCCATTTGTTTTTGATCCATGTTTTTACATCCAGTCCGACATTTTCGCAACCTTTGACCGTAGACGGGACCCTTACCTGCAGCGCAATATTCCTTTTTCTCTTTTTTCCCGCCGCCAAAGAATATTCGCGGATCTCTTCAAGCAACTCATTCATCAGCCTGAACCTTTTTCTCCGGGAAACATCCGGTTTGAAATACATGGCGTGGCGCAGAAAATCCAGTTCAAGTATGTCTATATCAAAAATATCGCAGTATTCCTTTAACAGAGATAAGGTATTTTTCCTCACTTCCTTTACCGAAAAATCAAAATCGGCATACTTGGGATATAGCCAGTATTGGGGATTATCAATGAAAAAGTTTGAATACAAGTGAGACCAACCGGTCTTTGACGCATGACAGTCATTCATGCGCCGGCTCACCCCGGCTTTAATGCCTTTCTCGTGACAACGGTCAATGATCAGACTTACTGGATTACCCAGTTTCAGCAGTGAGCGGAGATGCATCCTCTTCTGTTTATGATACTGAGAACGGCTTATTCTTTCCGGGAAATTCTTATTGGCATCTTCGACTTTATTCCAGAGCGCTTCGTCTTTTCCATAAGTCTCGCCTGCTTTCGTAAAGTAATTTTGTACCTTTGCGCCCGGATCAATAAGATAGGCGTCGACTCCGGCAATCACCGGATCGATAAAATCGTAAAGAGTCTGCCGTGTAACCGGTTCGGCAAAATTGTCGAAAATATCACTGTCGCGATTATAAATAACCTGCCAGCCGCCGCTTTCTGAAGCTTCTGGAAAATGTTCCTTTGGGGCCACTGTCGGGTTTTGACGTTTAATTTCAGTCATTATGATTTTTCCTCAACCTGCAATATCTATTTATACTGTTTTAAGTTTGATTTTAAACTTTTCTTATATTTGATTTGCGGCTCCAAGTAGCGCCGCGTCTCGATGAGACCGGCAAACTGAAACGTTGCGATGCCATCGTCGCTCTTTGCCGCTTTCATCGAAAGCTGGCCTACTCGGTTGCAGTATTTATGTTAAATTTTCAGATTAACTAAAGTATATATTCATTTTTATTTGATCTGAAGGTTCATTTTATCCAAATCCCGGCCCTCCTCCGAAGCGCCCGTCAAGATGTCGGTTTGATTACCCGCATGATCGGTGCAACGGAAACGGAGAGTTCTAGTCCCGGTCTTTTTCGCGTCCCGTTCACCGGTTCCCAGTATGAATGGACCGGTACAGACAATATAGGGCTGGTTATCAATCGACATTTCAACGCTTTTCACTCCCGAGCCTTTGTCTTCGGCTTTGATCTCGATCACCGTATTACGGGTTCCGATATACTGATGGCCGAATTTTTCTATCGGCGGAGTGGATACGAAACGCATCACCGGCGGGGTATGGTCAGAAGCGATATTTTTCCCTTTTGCCAACCTTTCCCTTACGTATTTGTCATCGGCTTTAACAGCGATTCCCGAAATGCCGAAGAACTTGTATTTACCGGATTTTTCCAGGTTGCGGAATTCAAGTTTGTTTGCGCCGGTGTGAAGCCATTTTCGGGGAAGCGGAATGTTCCATTCCGACCAGCCCATTTTTACCCATTGGTTCACTCCACGAAAAACCTGATGTCCGTTCAAAGTGATTTCCACTTGCACAGTGGTTTCAGGTTTATCACTATCCTGTCCCTGCAGGGAAAGTACAATATACTTTTCTCTAGTTTTGGGTATCTGGGATTCTTCCAGGTTAAAACTAAGTTCGGTCTTTTGCGCAAGAGACACTCCAACCATATCTTTAGGCGCAATAGAGAAAGATTTATATTGCGGCCACATTTCTCCGCCGATAAGCTCCCGCAGGTTGAAACTGAGTTTATTCCCGGAAAACTTCGGCCCTCCGCCGGCAAGGAATGCCCTGAGAACTTCGGGTTTAACTTCTTTTTCAGGTTTGAAATCGGGACCGCTGACATATTCCAGAACGGAGTCCATAAAGGTTACGCCGACCGGATTTTTCATGTCTATCGCACAGGTAGAGACAAACAACCGTCCCTTTCCTGCTTTCAATTCAAAGATCGATGCCTGATCCGCTTGGCGGTTAACCTGAAGAATTTCCAGTATCGGAACGAAAGGTACTTCTTTCATCAAATACTGTTTGGGGTCAAGCATTGCTTCGGAAGAGTAACCCTTAGTTCGGTCATTCCGGAAAATTACCGTTGGGGCTCCTTCCAGAAGCGGATAGAACTGCCAGTCGCCCCAACCTTCATTTGGAATATTCTTCCAGACCGGATGTTTGTAGACAATAGTTCCATTATTATGGTGGTTTCGATATCCCTGTTGAAATCGCGGCCAGCGGGTAAACAACACAAACGGTTTGCCACCTATAAGCAGAACATCGCCGCCTTCCTCTAAATGCCGGACGGCTTTTTCGTTAAGCATATCCACTATCCAGAGTTTTTCGTTTTCATTTTCAGCATTAAGATAACGAAGGCTTCGGTATCTTTTCTTCAGCAACAAATACATGTTGTGCGAAGCCGCGGCATTGATTTTGGGAGCGGGATGTTTTTTGAATACCCAGAAATTCCAGTCATTTTTAACGTTTTCTCCATTGCCTGAAAGCTCCATGGCAAGATTGAGCTTACTGTTTTCACTGAGAACCGGCCAGTTGAATTTTATCGGCTTAAAACTGCTTACTTTACCCAACCGGGCATCCTTTATCGGAGCAGAACCCTGGAACAGGACTTTGTCGCCGTTTTTGAGCGTCCAGGTCAATTTGCCGTCCTTGATACCTTTTTCCCCGTAAAGCGAAACCATCGGAACCGCTTCAAATGCTTCTCCAGCCCACCAGCAACGTTTCAGACACATGCCTTTGTCCCAGTCGAGCAGGAGAACATTGTCATTGTTGAAACGGCGGAAACCTTCCGCGGTGAATCCGGGCGAGTCCTCAAGAAAGAAATTCAAACCGCCATGTGCGCAAATATCCTGATAGCCGGTGACATTGCTGCATTTACGTATTTTTTCTCCGCAATATTTAAATAATATGGCAGCCAGGTGGGATAAGTTTTCATAAAGCAAGTTGTGTTTTTTACCGGCGTATCCGGAAGAGAACAGTTTTGCTATTCTTGCTTTTGATGACGGCCAGCGTCCCCAGCGGTATATAACATCCTCCATGCCTTTTTTTCCATACCGTAAAGTTGAAATCTGCCCATCTGACGGAAATGCCGGATAAAGCATTCTAATACTCTGCATAACCTCGTGGGAAATAAGGGGATGTTTATAAACGGCAAAGCGTGGATTGATATCCTGCCAGGCTCCGTCCAAGGGATGGTAACTGAAAACGCCGCCGGGATATTGTCCGAAAATGTCCGAACATTTGGTAATTTTCTCCAACCGTTCCGAATAAACGCCGTTTTTCAAATGAGCTCTGTCCTCCGGCACAAAACAGTATTCAATACCCCGCATTGCATGATTAGGCAAAAGCAACGATTCAGGATTAACCGCTTTGATGGCATTGTTACACCTTGCCACATCATCTATAAAGTCGTCGTAATAATCAATTTCTCCTCCAAGAACATAAATGGACATGCTGGGATAGATTCTTGTCCACCGTGCAATATCCGCCCACAAAAAAGGAGCCTTGAAAGGGCCGTCTTTATAATATTTCACTTTCAATACATTTTTAAGATATTCTCTTGCGTCCGCAAGATAACCGTTCTGAATGACTATACCGGCTTCATCGGCAGCTTCAAAAGCTTCAGGAGACCCAATGTTTTCCCAATCAACGGCGTTATAACCGCGCTTTTTTATTTTCTGAAAATATTTCAGCCAGTAATCTTTGTTCTGAGGATACCGCCAATGTGTCGCGTGTTCGGGATCTTGCAAAACCTGCCTTAAATAAATCAGTTTACCGTTAAGTTTCAGACTCCGTCCTTCAGTACTCCACCGTCTAAGGCCAAAACGTTGTTTCAGCGTATCTATTGTTTTGTCATTAAGCTTCCAGGCAAGCTCCGCAACATACAGGTTGGGATGATTTGGCGACCAAGGTTTAATGTCTTTAGCCTTTGATGTCCATTTAACGGTTTCCGCATCAGAAAAACCTTTTGCTTCGACTGAACCTTTACTGATTTCTCTTCCTGATTTCCAATCCCTAATAATCCAATCCAGTTGCGAAGCTTTCAGGCTTTCTTCATTGGATGGGATTTTTAAATCCGTCTGCCATACTATTTCTTTTAAATCTTTACCAGGCTTCAGGTAAAGACTGTCTATTCGCCCCGGCCCATTGGAAGCTTCGAGATAAACTGGAGAAACAATTCCTCCCAACTCCGCAAATTTCTTGGTTAATTTAGTCTTATTGTCTACTGAAATAATAATTTCGTTACTCTTTCCGGGGTGCAGCATTCCACTGAGATCAGCAGTAAGCGGAATGAATGAAATATAGGGCCAGAAAACAACATGTTTTCCGTTTACCCAGACATTGATCCGGTCATACGCCCGGCCGACATGCAGCAGGATCGATTTCCCCTGCCAGTCCTGAGGGATATTAATGATTTTCCGATAAAAAGCAGTACCGCTCAGGCTCACAAAATTGGTGTTTTTCCAATTCGACTTTCCCCATTTTGCCTTGTTTAGGCGATCAGTCTGGAAATTCATATAATCCGGAACTCTTAGAGTTGTATCATAATCCGATTCATCCGGAAGTTTAGGCGTATCCACCGTCATTCCTTTTGTAAAAGTAAATTCCCAGTCTCCGTCCAAAGAAAACGTTTTATAGGCTGCCTGAACTTTATTGGCTAAACCCAACATTCCCATAATAAATACAAAAAATAACCCCGCCCTAAAATATCTTCTCATTGCTTTGTCTTCCTTTTTGGGTAAGTGTTAGTAGTTACAAGCGCCGTCTCGCACCGTGACCGGTGGAGTTTGTATCCGCTTTTAAGGTTCTCTATGCCGGAGCAAGGCTGCTCCCGGCACTACTCAAAACCACTTTTTTATCCTGTATTATCCGGTTTATCCGGTCAAAATAACAAATTCATATACAATTCGGTTATTCTTCGGTTAATATCGCGTCATCAATAATTTCCTCCCCGGTTTTCGCACGGTTTAATATTTCCACTTCATCAATCAGTCCCTTGTAACAATAATGCAGTTCCCTAGGATTACGATTACCGATCATCAGACGATGTTTGGCCGGTATAACGGCTTTTCCCTTTTTTTCGCAGACCATTCGGCCATCAACATAAAGCCTGTAAACACCGTCTTTAAAAGTAAGCGCCAAATGATACCAGCGATTGTCAATTATTCCCTTATAATAACTTTTAGTTATTTTCTCCGGGATTTTGCCTTCCTTAAATCTTGGAGTAACAACTTTCCAAAATTTTTTCCCTTCGCCCGATCCAAGTACTACCGCTCCATAATCCAACCCAAACCAATATCCGGGGCCTCTAAGCGTGTGAGCGTTACTCACAATAAACATCGTTTTGGGATATTCATATTCAGGTTTGATCCAACAACTGATCGTAAACTCCTTGCCGGTCAATTCAAAACACGGGTAAATTTTGCTTGTATAAGCACAACTTCCTTTAGCCTCGAGAGAAAGACACTTTCCTTTTTTTCCGTCTGCCCAAGTTGCTCCGGAAAACTTCAAATCCGCTCCCGTGCCGCTCGAATCTTTGGCGGTTTCTCCTTCTCCCTCGTCAAAATGCCACAATCCGAGAATTTTATCCGCGGAACCACTTTTTATTGTTTCCTCCCCGTAAGACATAAAGAAACTTCCGAACAGACAAAAAATAAGCATCGGTCGTAATGATTCTTTAAGGGGGTTTTTCATGGATTTTTTTTTAATTTCTTTTCCGGGTTCTTGATTTCCTTTACTCAACATTTTCTGTCTCCTACTGATTTTCTCGGTTTTGTCAAAATTTTTCTACTTAATTTCTATTTATCTGCTTAAAAACTAATATTTTATGGAGATTTTTTCTTTATCCCCTTTATTTTACTGAATTTTGATGTTCAAGTGAAAGCCCTCGA
>JBAYCO010000153.1:0-8435 GCA_041668685.1 Victivallaceae bacterium
GGCTCAAAGAACCCGGCATT
Source organism: Victivallaceae bacterium (assembly GCA_041668685.1). Taxonomy (GTDB): domain Bacteria; phylum Verrucomicrobiota; class Lentisphaeria; order Victivallales; family Victivallaceae; genus JAHOYW01. The sequence goes on from JBAYCO010000153.1 coordinate 21, forward strand.
GAAAAAACTCCCCATAGGGGAGCAGGAGACGTTAATGGAATTCCAGAGTTTAACTCTCATGCAACGTTCCCCACGCCCCTGGAGACAGGGGCGGCTACACCTGCTTCCTCAACATGCAGAGTTTCCCGGTGTAGCCACGGCTGTCCCTGGCCGTGCGGGACTAAAGGTTGGATGGCGAAAGATTTTGCAGAACAATTTATGGAAATGGTAAAACCGAAAAACTATGACCCCGCCCAGAGGACGGGGTTTTAAAGGACTCAATAAAAGCCGGGAGCGCCGGTCGTCAGACCGGCAACCGATAACTGATAACTGACAAGGAGTATTTATGAGGCATATATCATATTTTTCCCTGAGCATGCTGTTGCTTTTACTGTGCGCGTGCAGTTCCATGAAAATTTCAAAACCGACTTCGGAACGCATGATCGCCATCAACAGCGACGGCACCGCCGAACTGTATTCCATAAAAATGCCTTCAGGTGAAATTGTTGATGACGACGAATACACTTACGAACAACAGCTTGAAAGCATAATAAACGGCATCAAAAAAAGCGGACGCAAAAAAATCCTGCTATATGCGTTTGGAGGCATGAATTCCCTCAATTCAACCGTAGAACGCACCGAGGAAATGTCAAAAACCATTTATGATGAATCCGATTATTATCCGGTCATGATAAACTGGGAATCCAGTTTGGCGGACTCCTACTTCGACCATTTGTTCTTTATCCGGCGCGGAATTGAAACTTATTCTTACGGCCCGATGCTTTTCCCGTTCTACCTGGCTCTTGACATCGGCCGCGCAGTCGTACGCCTGCCGATCAATATAGCGTTCCAAAGCCATATACTTTTTTCCAACGATCCGCTGACTGCCGGGATTTCCGCAGAAGACGCCGCCAAAATAACTGAACTGAAAATGCGCTATTACGCGGGGGAAGATTACAGTAAAAACAGTTACCCGCTCGCCAAGAGCGCTTTATTCTTCGTTACTTTCCCGGTACGTATTTTAGCGACCGTCCTCATCGACGTCGGCGGCAAAAGCGCCTGGGACGTAATGATCCGGCGTTCAACTATCGTTTTCCAGAGGTCGGAAAGCTTCGAGGCGACGTTCTCGGATTCGGTAAATACGATGATTTCTCCGCCGGACGGGGCGCTTTCGTTATTCATGAACCGGCTGGTAAAGCTGGTCAAAGACAACCCGGACTATGAAATTACCCTCATCGGACACAGTATGGGCGCTTTCATCATCAATGAAATGCTGTGCCGCTACGACACGCTTTTCTACAAGAACCTGGTTTACATGGCCCCGGCGTGCAGTTGTTCGGACGCGGCCAAGGCTTTGCGCCCCTACCTGGAGAAATATCCAAAATCGACTTTCTACAACCTCTGCATACAACCAAACCTTGATTCGCTGGCAATGATGGCCGGAGGCCTCCTGCCCCGCGGCAGCGTCCTGACCTGGATAGATTTATATTTCACCAATCCTTTGACTTCAAACGATCATTGTCTGGGAATATGGTACAACGCCATGTACTGTATGCCCAGGTTAATGGGCAAAGTCCAGAATCAGTGCGTAATCAAGGCGTTCGGCGTCAAAGACCCGATAACTAATACCATCGATATCAACATGCCGCAAGACCATACGGATTTCAGCGATACGAAACTGCGTTTCTGGGAGCCGGAATTCTGGCAGCGGCCCAAAACCAGCAACGGGCAGGTCTGTCCATTTGTCGACCGGCTGATCAAAATCGGAAAAGATTGAATTTTGTTGTTACAATGTTAATGCAGTGTTTCATGGTGTTTTTAGTAGTCGCGAGAGCAGCCTTGCTCCACGACAAAAGGCTGTAGATTTCACTGAAATCATTGTTTTTGATGCCGGAGCAAGGCTGCTCCTGGCAACTACTTTATATTAAATTTTACATGCAACTGAACACTAGGACCTTTTATGACTGAAAAAATTAAAAATATACCCGAACTTCTGGCCCCGGCCGGAAACTTACAGGCGGGAATAACCGCATTCGACGCCGGCGCCGATGCCGTATACGCCGGCTTAAGCAAATTCAACGCGCGGGAACGCAGTGAAAATTTCTCGTTCAACGATATGTCGCGCCTTGTCGCCTACGCACACAGGAATAACCGCAAAGTCTATGTGACTTTGAATACCCTGATAAAAGAACGGGAATTACCCGAAATCGTCGGGTTCCTGGCCGAACTCGGACGTATCCGCCCGGATGGAATAATCGTTCAGGACCTCGGCGTATTGCGGATAATAAGGGAATATTTCCCCGGTCTGGAAATTCATGCTTCCACCCAGATGGGATTTCACAATTCCGCCGGGCTGCGGATTGCCGCTGAAATGGGGGTAAAACGCGTCATTCTCGAACGCCAGGTCACGCTTGAAGAACTGCGAACCATGCGGCAGGACTCCCCGGTTGAGCTGGAGGTTTTCATCCACGGTGCGCTGTGCTGTTCCCTGTCCGGGCAATGCCTGTTTTCGTCATGGCTGGGAGGCTGGAGCGGCAACCGGGGCAAATGCAAACAGCCCTGCCGAAGACGTTTTTACAGCAACAAAGGCAACGGATTTTTCTTTTCCACCCAGGACCTGAGCACCCTGGACCTGGTGCATAATTTCAAGCAAATTGGCATCGCCTCCCTGAAAATCGAAGGACGCCTGCGCAAGCCGGATTATGTCAAAAACGCGGTGGCCGCATACCGGATGCTGCTTGATTCCCCGGTCGCGCCCGACCGGAAACTGCTCGGCGAAGCCAGAAAAATACTGAGCTCCACCTACGGACGCAAATGGTCTCACGGTTTTTATTCAGAGCAATCCATCAAAACCCTGATAAAACACGATACGCCCGGCGCGGCTGGACAGCTCTGCGGAAAAGTGGAATTAAGCAATGAAAAAGGTTTTTTGTTTACGACCGCCCATCGCTTATATTTGGGCGACCGGCTTCGAATACAACCGCTGAACGGCGATGAAGGACCGGCCCTGACCGTAACCGCAATGTCGGTCAACGGGCATCCGGCGATAAAGGCGACCTCCGGGCAGGAATGCTTTGTTTTCTGCGATAAGGAAATCCCGGAGAAAGGCCTCATATACAAGATCGGCGAAAATTATGATGAAATGCAGGGCAAACTGGCAAACCTGCCGGAACTGCGTTCCGCCCTGGATCTGCAAATCAATATTTCCGCAAACAGGATTCTGGTAAATATCCTTAACTCCGACAGCCCGGATTGGGAACATCCGTTAATGACCCAACCCGCCAAACACCATCCGCTGGTTCCGCCTAAAGTAGTCACGGAATTTATGGCAAGCGCTTCGCAGGAACTGCGCGCAGGCAATATCCACGCCGTTATCGACGGCGAATATTTCGTCCCGGCCAGCGAACTTAAAAAAGCGCGCAGGGTTTTCTGGGAATGGGCGCGGGAAAATGTCGATTTCGATAATATTTTCAACAACAATATCGAGGCGCTGGAAAAGTTCCGGAAAGATTATCTCCAAACCGCAAAAACCTCAATCAAAGCTTCGGAACTGCCGGAAACTATTGTAATGGGCCCCAAAACCCGGCTCCCGGCAAAACGCCGCGCGATCAAGGCATACTCTATTTTCGAAATCAACCGCATGACCGACGAAGCGATCCTCCCCCCATTCTGCCCGGAAAAACATCTTGACAGCCTGCGCCGAATGATAAAAGATGCTTATGAACGCAAAATAAGACGTTTCAGAGTTACCGGGCTCTTTGCTTTCGACCTGCTGCGCGAATACCCTGATATTCAGATTTTTACCGGGTTCCCCCTGCCGGTCTGCAATTCATACGCCGTCCGGGAGCTTGCCGCGCTGCACGCCGCTAAAATCCAAGGATGGCTGGAACTTGAACGCGAAGCCCTGAATGACCTGATTGGAAAATCCGTGCTGCCGGTTGAAATTTACCGTTACGGACGTCCGCCCCTTCTGGCGACCCGCGCCCATATAGCCGCCGACGGCGAAATAAAGGACATCCGCAACAACCGCTTTGTCATCAAGGGAAACCGCTACACCCATATTACAGCTCTTTACCCGAAAAACGTATTTTCGATTCCGCGCCTGCCCGGCGCCGCCGACTATTACGATTTATCCAATGCAAACTGGAACGCTAAGGAAATAGAAAACTTCAATTTCGAAAACTCTTTAATGTAAAAAATGACAAGGCCGCGAATCTTATCGAATTAAGACTCACTTTAATTAGCTTTGTGTTAATATTTTGTTGTAATATTGTTGAATATTTCGTAAAAAATGCTAACCTATAAGTCTTGGTTAAATAGTTTTTTTGAATGCCTGAGACGTGACGTATGAAATATAAAAACAACATGTTTGATAAAGACTTTTATGATACGCCCGCAGACACTAAACGTTCTTTAGGGAATCGTTTACTGCTGGGAAATCGTTTTTATTTTTATTTTCATAATTTTTTCGTTTTTTTCAAAACCGGCATGTGCGCCCGGCGCGGCGAACTCGACGGCGAAAATCAAATCTACTACTCGAACCAGAATTTCAGGCTGGTCGAAAAATGCGGCGGGAAAATTCACCTGAAAGGGCTGGACAATCTGCGCAAACTGAAAGGCCGGCCGGTTATTCTGCTGGGCAACCACATGAGTCTTCTGGAAACAGCATTGTTTCACTCCATTGTCAGGCCCTCTCTTGATTTTACCTTTGTTATCAAAAGAACTCTTTTCAAGGTGCCGTTTTTTGGTGACATAATGCTCGCCCTGCAAGCTATCCCGGTAACACGCCAGGACCCCAGGCAGGATCTGAAAATGCTTCTGCGGGAAGGAAAATACCTCGTCAAAAACGGAAAATCGATCATCATGTTTCCCCAGGGAACACGCAGTGAAAATTTTTCTCCGGAGAACTTCGGCAGTATCGGCATAAAGCTGGCCCGCGCCGCCAAAGTCGACGTCATTCCTTTCGCCCTGAAAACCGATTTCCTTAAAAACGGGAAAATTTTGCGGGATCTCGGTCCCGTCCGCACTGAAAACCATGTACATTTCGAGTTTGGGGAGCCGATAAAAGTAGAAGGCAACGGCAAAGAAGCCAATCAACAGGTTATCGATTTCGTAAGCTCCAAGCTGGAAGAGTGGAACAGGAATTAAACCGACCCCAAGTAGCGCCGTGTCTCGATGCGCCGTGTCTCGATGAGACCGGCGAGATGTAACGTTGTCAGACCATATAATGGTCGTTTATTGCCGCTTTTATCGAAAGCCGGCCTACTTGACGTAAGTTCCGGAATTAGCCCCCCATAGAAATCGGGAAGATACGTGATTTGTGGAGTCGAGCCGCAGCCTTATATTTCCGCGCCCTGTTCTGCAAGTTTTTTGCGGACGGCTTTGCCGTCAACGGCGTCCGGGCTTATTCCTCCAAGGACAGCCATAGCCGCGGCGGTTCCGGCCGCCTGACCGGTATTCATACAGGTAGTCATCGCCCGGATCGAGCCTCCCGCCCTGCGGTCCGCCGAAATACAACGTCCGGCAACCAGAATTCCATGTAATTTTTCAGGCACAAGACAGCGATATGGAATTTCATAATAATCCCCCGGCGGACAGGAATTGCTTTTGATATGCTCATCCAGGGTTTCCCAATCCGGAGCTACTTCATCCGGGTCATGCAAATCCATGGTAAAAGAAGACCGGGATATCCCGTCTTCGAATTTTCGTCCCTCCAGAACATCATTTTCTGTCAGGATATATTTCCCGGTTATCCGCCGCGTTTCCCTGACTCCGATATGTGAACCTGAATCGATAATATAGGAATTTTCCCAGCCGGGAATAGTGGTTTTCGCAAAATTAATGAATTCCCATATCCTTTTCCTGGCTTCGATCTCGGCGCGCGAAAGCTCGAACGCGTCCGTGGCGTCCGCATCAGTCACCATATCAAGGTTAAGCGTCCTTTCTTCATGCAGGCCGCGGGCGCCGGCGTCAAGCCATTTGGTTACGTAAAACGGGAATTTCGCCTTTCCTTCCTTACGGGCATTCTCAAATTTTTCATTGACTTCAGTCCAGTTAACCGGCTTGGACATATCCACGCCGCCGATCCTGATACGGAGCGTAAGTCCCTGCATTCTACGGGTTGAGGGGGAACCTTTTTCGAATGCCGCCCCGGCGCTTACGGCCATATCGCCGTCACCCGTCGCGTCAATAACGATTTTCGAACGGATTCCCATTCTCCCGTTTTTGTTAACCGCGTTCACTCCGCATACCGCACCGTTTTCCACGATTGCGGAATCGGTAAAGGTGTGAAATAAAATATCCACCCCGGCATCCTCGCAGAATTCCTGAAGGACGTATTTCAAAAGTTCCGGGTCAAAAATCGAGTAAACGCTAGGAAATGCCACATCCCAGCTTATTCCGCCGAGCTTTTCCATTTTATCGATAATTTCCTTAAACACTCCGCCGTTTCGGCCCGCGGTCTTGGCAAATTCAATGACCAGTCTGGCAGTTGCCGTTCCGCCAAGGCAGTTGCCCTGGTCAATAAGCAGAGTGCGAACGCCGTTTCGCGCCGAAGCGACAGCGGCGCCAAACCCGGCCGGGCCGCCGCCGCAAACAATTACATCATAATTGCAGTTTTTCATTTCTGTAACCTTATAATATATTCAGCTAACTTTGAACGCATATTGTCCAAATCAAGCTTTAAAATAGCGGTTTTCTTCAACGTTTCAAGATATTTTCCCACGCCGAGCTGAACAATTTGTCCCGTTCCTTGAACGGCAGATAATTGCCCCAAGTTTAATGTTTTCCAGAGCCTGGTAAATCGTAAAATTTAAAGTGTCGTATTTTATTTGCAACTCAATGTAGCACACTCTGCGTAGGCTGAGCTTGAGCGTAGTAGCGAAAGGCAACATTCCCGCCCCGGTTGTGAGGAAACTCAAGCGAGACGCTTGAGCTACATTTTCTATGTACAATACGAATATTTAAGTCTTACATTGTACTAGATACATTTGCGCCAGTCAACACCGCCTCCCGCCCCAGAGCCAAATGCAGGTCGGAAAATATTCCGAACCAATCAAACGTCTCAAATTCAAATGCTCTTTTCAGCAGTTTCCTGTTTTTTTATAGTTTCCAAACCGAAATATTCTCTATACGCGTTATTCATGGCGTAATAGTTTTCTGTTTTTACATCTTCATGTACGGAATGGCTGGTATGGAGAATATGCCCACCCGGCGTTTTTCTTCCCAGTTCAAGGCAATCTATGACATTCCGTTTCACTTCTTCAGCGGAACCGTTACACAAAAGATGTCTCGCGTCAATATTCCCGATTATGCAAACCCGGTCTTTTACGCCTTCATCTACAAGCCTGGAAAAAGTCATTCCCGCCGCGCAATCAACTTCTTTATAACCATCTATCCCGGAATTAAAGAAGAAATCATCTTTGATCTTCCAATGATTGCCGTCCGAGGTATACACGGCGAACGCCCCCATTTTATGAACGATATCCACGTGCTCCCGGATTACGGGAAGGACAAATTCCCGGTAATGCCCGGGTGAAATAAGCGGCCCTTTATCACAACTGACGTCTCCTCCCAAAGCAATAATTTCACATCCTGCCGAAATCAGCTCTGTTGTCTCATAAAAAGCCTGCCTTGCCTTAATTTGAATCCATTTCTGCAGAAGATCAGGCTCGGCGATCATCCACATCAACATGAATTCCGGATACTGGGCCACGCCCGTTCCGGCGCCGATCTCACCCATATACACCAAATCGCGCCCGTCTTTTTCGGCAAGTTCTTTCAATCGCTTCAAAACCAGCAGTCTTTCGGGAGCTATTTTTTTGATCTCACAGTTAAAATTGCGCTTTATGAATTCTCTTTCATCTTCTTCTGATTTTCCACAGGAAAAAGCATCTTTTGCAGTATAATTAAGTTTACGAATACGTTTTGTCCGGTCATCAAAATAATACTCTTCCTTATCCAACAGCCATTTTCCCTTTCCCGTCTTTTTCGGACGGAATGGTATGGTTTCCACATTAAAGCCGACATTGATTATATCCAGACCAAAGAATTTCGCCATCTTATATTTAGCCTGAGCCTGGTATTCTACAAGTTCAGTTAAGCTTATCCCCTCACTTAACGCATCCCAATAAACTGATTCGTCGGTGGCCGGATTTCTTCCGCAGACATCCCAGTATATCGGATGGAAGTCCCAAAACAATTCGAACAATGGAGTCCGGTCATTTTCCAAATGCATAAAAGCATTCCTGATCCTGACATGACTTTCCCGGATTTTATTACTCATTTAAGCACCTATTTTATTTTGCAATGCTATAATATACTCAGCCAGTTTTGATTGCACCCATAGCCGTAAAACCATTCCAGATATTCCAGATGGCTACTTAAATATTATTTCCTTTTCAGCTCAAAATCACTTTTCCCTTTTTTTATTTTAAA
>JBAYCO010000154.1:0-8408 GCA_041668685.1 Victivallaceae bacterium
CAGGGCGGAATCGAAAACCCGCTGCTCAACCGGCGCGGCCTGGGAATGAAGGTTTGGCTGGCCGGATATGACGGGACTATGACTTATGCGTATATGCACGGGATGGGGAATCCGTGGAATGATTTTGACCATCAGACTTATCGTGATCACAATTACGTATACCCGACTGCGGACGGAGTGATTTCCACGCCGGCGCTGGCGGGATTCCGGGAAGGGGTAGACGATATCCGTTATGCGACGAAACTGCAACAGCTTATTGAGCAAAACCGGACCGGGCCAAAGGCCGGACTAGCAAATTCTGCCCAAAATTACCTGGACCAGCTTAAACCTGGTGACGATTTATACCTGATGCGGCTTGAAATGATTGATTATATTTTAAAATTGTTAAAATGACGGGACAAAAACTATGAACAAATTGACAGCTTTTCTGGCGCTTGTTATCGGAACCGCCGTAACGATTAACGCGCAAGCCGAATCAAGAACCGCGCTTGCGGTAAAAACCGCCAGGCCGCCGGTTATCGATGGCAAACTGGGCGTTGCGGAGTGGACTGGCGCACTATGGCAGAATTCATTTACATCTTATGGAGCGGATGAAGCGCAGACACCGCAGCAAAGCCGTTTCGCGGTGATGTTTGATGACAAGAATATGTATTTTGCGGTCAGGTGTGAGGATGTCCATGTCAAAAAAATCAAGCCTTACTATAAAAACAATGTCGGTATTTGGCGACATGACGGAGTGGAGATTTTTATCCAGAGTATCGCGCAAAGTGGAAAATATTTGCAATTCCTGATCAGCGCCGGGGGCGGACGCTGCGGTTTGAAAATTGCCGTTTCGCCGACTTGCACCCGAATAAAGACCAGGGACGAAGTGCCGCTGACGCAGTGGCAGGCTGAAGCCGCTCTGGATTCCGGAGGCTATGTGATTGAAATTAAAATCCCATTAGCGCTGTTTACCGGCGGCAAACCGGTAAACGGTACGGAATGGCGTTTAAACGTTCATCGCAACGCGCTTACGCCGGACAGTGACCGATATTCGACTTGGGCGCCGATGATCAAGACCCATGCCTCGGAGAAGTTCGGATATCTGATATTTGCGTTTGCGGAGCCGGAATTGATCCAAATGCGGATAACCCGGAAACGAAAATTCAATGCTTTGGTGTCGCGAATCGAAAAACTGCAAGCCAAATATGCAAAATTCGATCCGCAATTTGCGGCGGCAGTGAATACCCGTTTAAAGGCGGCTGGCTGGGAAAAATTCAGACAGACGGGAATAGAAATCGAAAAAATGAACCGGGCGGAATGTGAAAAATTTGCGCTTCAGCTTTCCAAGTTTGCCGCGCAGGCTGAAAATTTCAAACAGTTTCGCGCGGACTATCTGAAGCGTGCTTTTTTTAAGGAATAACCGGATGTATATTAATCGCAGAAGCAACTGTTTTTGTAAACTCAAATCTTAAACTCAACCAGATAATTAGAAAAAATGACATTCAGCAATTTATCCGAAAATGTCGCGTCTACGCCTCCAGAAGACAAACTGAGGCTTGGTTGTGCCGCCGATATTCATATTCATAACGATGCGACTTTGCGGGAAGCGGTTACGCTTTTGGGCAAGTTTATCGATGACTACCGTCCGGACCTGATGATATGTCTCGGTGACAGCTTTGACGACAACGGTTTTTTCCGGAAATACGGGAACGAATTTAAACGGCAATGCCGCGAACTGCATCCGCATTGGGTATTTTGTTACGGTAATCATGATGGGGAAGGCAGCGACGACGGTTATGATTCATATTTGCGGACATTTCCCAGCGCCCAGCAGCAGATCGAATTCAAAGGTCGCCGCATCGTCAGTTTCGCCGATATGTACGCTCCCGCCGGAGGCAGGGAGTTCGCGCTTGAAAATACGATACCCGGCGCTATTGTCTGTTGCCATGCCAACCAGCCGCAGGAATATATTGAACAACTGGCAGCCAAAGGCGCAATCCTGGTATTAACCGGGCACAAGCATTATTTTCATGTTCAGCGCTGCGGCAACGGCAAATGTGAACAGTTAACCATTCCGCCTTTCCGTTTCGGCGGCATGAACGGCGAAGCCGCGGGTTGCGCGATCATTGATGTAGACAAAAACAGCAGCGCTTTTTATTGGATCAGGAACTGCTTATCCGCGTTTCCCGGAAACCAAAGAATATGGAGCGATCAAGCCGACCGGGAAGATTTTTTGACACCGCTGTTGCCGGATAGTCATTTCAGCGGAGATCCCGACCGTTGGCTGTTATTTCCTCCTCTCGAAAACGGTAACAGGAAATGGGAGGGCGGCCCGTCATGGCTTCGGGCTTATGAAAACGGTGAATTGCGGTGGGAAAAAAGTTATGGCAGAACATGGGTCGACAATTGTCCCCTGATTTTGCATCGTTATCAGGAGCGTGAATACCTGATTATGGGAACCACCTGGCTGAAGAGCGCTGAATGTTCTGGTCCAAAAGACCTGAATTCCCTGCTGGTTGTCGATGCGGTTACCGGAACCGAACTGTATCGTTTACCCATAGTCGGCATGAGCGTGCCGCCGACTATTGTCGACGGAGTAATATATGCCGCGGGCCAATGGCGGGAAATAATGGCCGTTGACCTGCCAACCGGAAAAGTTCTGTGGCGACAGCGAAGCCAGCCCGAACCCGACGCTTTCAGTTGGTATGACAACCGTACGGGTGGAGGCTGGTCCGTCTGTCCGGCGGCAGTCGGGAAACATGTATGGACGGTAAATTCACGCGGCGACCTCTTCGGGTACCGGCGGCAGACAGGGGACCCGGCTTTCATTTATCCCGGTATTATCCCGTTGAACGATGTTCCGTCCTGTCCTTATGCTCCGCATCTGGGATTCTGTTCCCGCGAATACGGCCGGGAAAAGACGGCGGACGGCGACATGATATTTACTTTCAACGGCTGCAGCGTCAATGACACTACCGGACAATACCGCTATGCCGAAACGGTATCCATAATATAAAAACAGTAAATCCTTTATTGCAACCTATAAATATGTTAGAGCAGTCCCGATGATTCGCACCATTCCAGCGCCTTGATCAAGCCCTGTTCGGTAGTATGGGTTGGAGCGTAACCGAGTATTCTTTCAGCTTTACTGATGTCCAGGCACATATGCTGAAGCAGGAAATCCATTCTGTGTTCCATCGTTACCTGCGGATAAATGTCCTTCAGGTTTTCCGCGGGACAGTGTTTTATTTCCGATTTGCTGCCGAGAAAATCCATCGCAGTCTGTAAATATTGTCCCAGGGTTATCGCCCGCTTGCAGGAGATGATGAATATTTCGCCGCGGATTTCGTCCTGATGATCGATGCCCTTGACAAAAGCGCCGGCCAGATCCCAGTTGTAGCCGGACTGGACCATGATGTTTTCACATGGCGCGATAGTGACGCTTTCGTTGTTTTTTAGTTTGCGGTAAAATTCGATATCGCGCGCTCCCCACAATTCCAACGGCACCCGTCCTTCGCCAATTATGTTGGTCGGGCGGAAAATAGTGGCTGGGAAGCCGTCCTTTTCCCATAATTCCAGTATACGCGTGTCGCGCACCGATTGTCTATAGAAATTGACCGGGGTTTCTTCGCGCCACGGATGAAGTTCGTCCGCCGGGAAATACAGCAAGGGGACGAAAGTCCCGGTCGAACTGCAAAAAAGGAAATTTTTCACCTGTTTAAGATGTTGGTAATAAAGTTCTATGTCGCTAATCGAAGGTACTGAATCAATTAGAATATCTATGTCCATTTTGGCTACAGTATCCCGGATGAAAGCCTCGTCGCCTTTGTTGCCGGTAAGCATTTTTACTCCGGTCAAATCAACCTGAGACCGTTTATTCAAGCCGCGACTGACGCCCGTTACTTGATGACCGGCGTCCGCCGCCAGCCGGGCAATACGTCCGCCGATTTCTCCAGTAGCTCCGAATACCAGGATTTTTTTACTCATGTTCTGCTCCTTTTATGGTTGTACGTTTGCGGCTTCAAGTAGCGCCGCGTCTCGGTGAGACCGGCGACATGAAACGTTGTTAGGTTGTATAGCGCTTTCATCGAAAGCTGGCCTGCTAGAATGAAAAAACGTTTTCTTCGTCGAAAACGGCTAATCCTGAATTTGGGTTTGTTCCGGCTCCTTTGCTAAGGGATTCCCGTTCAAAAATTGTTGTTTTAAATTCCATATTTCCCGGCGCAAAAGCATTTTTTATCAGGATATCAGCGACACGCTTGCCGATTTCCAGATGCGGGATGGATACCGCGCTTAACGGCGGAATAAAGTTTTGCAGGCGTTCGTGGTCGCCGAAAACCAGGATACCGAAATCATCCGGGGCTTTTCTGGGGGAATTATTAAGCAGCAGCATTGTCTGTCTGGCCGGCAACGGGGACGCAAGCAGCAACGCGTCGAATTCTGCGGAAGGATTCATCAGACGCTCAAAATAACTGTCAACGTTTCCGGTATAAATCATCATTTGGGGATCAAGTTCCAGTCCAACGGCGGCCAGTCCGTCGCGGTAGCCGGTGTTTTTGGGATCGTCGACAGGATAGTTATCATAAACGTAGGCAATTTTTTTGCGGCCGCGACTTGCAAGGAATTTTACCGCTTCGGTCATTGCCCGGCGGGTATCCATGGTTAAAGTCAGCCAGTCGGAAAAATAGGCGGGATAATTTTTAACTGTTTCACTGTACAGGTCGCAAAATATTGTCCGGCATCCCCGGTCGCGGAGAAACGGGAAAATCTCCCGGTACCACATGCCGGGAACTATGACTATGTTTTCATCAGAAAAATCATCCAGCATTCCCCAGTCTATTTTTTCCGGATTATTTACTTTTGATACCGGAACAGCGTCTATTTGCAAGCCGTATTTTGAGGTTTTACGCAATATCCCGCATAAAAGCATCCGCAAATTATAGGTACAGTCATACATGAAATATTCAGGGCAGGGGAGTAGAAACTTGATTGGCTGTTTATCGCCGAAGGGGGATTTTACGAATGTCCCGCTGCCCTTCATGCGGTACAGAAAACCGTCATTTACCAAGGAAATAATGATTTTGTTGACGGTCATCCGGGAAACTGAAAACTCTTTGCAGAGTGTTGCTTCGGAAGGCAGCCGCTCGTCCGGTTTCATGGAGGATATGCGTGTCCGGAGAATATCTTTAATTTGCTTATGGCTATACTTGTTCATGTTTGTTTTCAAGCTCTTATGAAAGTTGTATATACTAATTTAGTGCTGAAAAGAACATTTTCAAGTAGCAAGTCGGTAAAGCTCAAAAAAAAAGCCCCGGATTAACCGGGGCCTGGTAATTAGATAACTTGTGAAGTTATTTTGCTTCTTCCGCCTTTTCAGCAGTTTCGGCTTCTTCAGCTTTTACTTCTTCGACGATATCTTCCGTCTTTTCAGCATCTTCCGCTTTTACTTCCTTTGCTTCTTCCGCCTTGGGGGCTTCTTTCGGAGCTTTATCCCTTTTGGGCTTAGCGGATTTTTTTACCGCGTCGTCACTTTCCACAAATTGCAGAATGCACATTTCCGCGGCGTCGCCGGAGCGGCGGCCGATTTTGATGATGCGGGTATAACCCCCGTCGCGTTCAGTATACTGCGGGGCGATTTCATCAAAAAGTTTCTTTACCGCGGTTTTATCGCGCAGCCTGGATACGGCCAGGCGACGCCGATGCAGATCACCCTTTTTGCCGAGAGTAACCATTTTATCGGCAAAGCGCCGGGCTTCTTTGGCCTTGGTGAGCGTGGTCTTTATTTCTCCATGCTCAATAAGGCTGCTGACCATATTGGCCAGCATGGCCTGACGGTGAGCGCTGGTGCGGCCGATCTTGAAGGTGTGTACCTTATGTCGCATTATTTGTCCTCCTCGTCTTCGACTCGGACAGCTTCGCTTTCCGCTTCAATAGCGGACATCAGGTTTTCGCTTAAGGTCATGCCGAGAGATAAGTCGAGACTTCCGATTTTTTCTTTTATTTCATCAAGTGATTTTTTACCGAAATTACGGTATTTGAGCATTCTGCTTTCAGTTTTGTTGCAGAGTTCCCCGATCAATTTGATGTTGGCGTTGTTGAGACAGTTCATTGCCCTTACAGACAGGTCAAGCACCTCAACATCCTGAGACAGTACCTTGAATATTTTGAGCTCATCATCAGTCATTTTAGACAGGACGTCTTCTTCGTCGGCCTGTCCTCCGAGGAACGGCTTCAAGTGGTCTTTAAGGATTATGGCGGATACTTCCAGAGCTGACTCCGGAGATATGCGTCCGTCCGTCCAGATTTCAAGTTCCAGGCTGTCCATTTCCGTTTCTTCCCCGATACGGGCGGCGCCGACATGATAGTTGACGCGGGTTACGGGACTGAACAGACAATCAACCGCGATAGAACCGATCGGCCGGGGACCGGCGCTTTGAGTTTTAGTTACCGGCAGATAACCGCGTCCGCGGATAATATCGATTTCCGCGCGGAACGGGACATCTTTATCCAGCGTGCAGATGACTTGTTCGGGGTTGAGCACCTCAACCGTACCGTCAGTAACAATATCGGCGGCGGTAACGGCGCCCGCTTTGTTTTTCACAATTTCCAAAGTCTTGCTTTGTTCACTGTGCAATTTTACACGGACATTCTTGAGGTTCAGGACTATTTCCGTGACATCTTCGATCACGTTCGGAAGCGATGAAAACTCGTGAAAAGCTCCATCAATACGGACCGCACTGATTGCCGCACCTTCCATTGATGACAGAAGGACGCGGCGTAAAGCGTTGCCGAGAGTATGCCCGAAACCGCTCATGAACGGGGAAACCGTAAATTTAGCGTACTTTTCCGTAGCTGTAGCCTCGTCAATAACGATGCGCTGGGGCATTGGAAATTCCGATGCAACAGTCATATTTATTCCTCCAGTATATTGTTTATTTACATAAATTTAATTAACAATAATCAACTGCCGTCATCAGATGCGGCGGCGTTTCGGCGGACGGCAACCGTTATGAGGAACCGGGGTAATGTCTTTTATTGCATTAATCTCCAATCCCGCGGCGGCGATGCCCCTGACTGCGGATTCGCGTCCGGCTCCAGGGCCTTTGATTCGAACTTCCACTTCCTTCATGCCCAGTGTCTGCGCGCGTTTTGCGGCGTCGCCGGCAATTACCTGAGCGGCGTAAGCAGTACTCTTGCGGGAACCTTTAAAACCGTTCTTGCCGCCGGTTGACCAGCAAAGGACATTACCATGCAGATCGGTAAAGGTAACTTTCGTATTGTTGAAAGTCGCGTGAACAAAAGCGATGCCGGCGGGCACATAACGCCCGCTTTTTGAACGCTGCTTTTTAGCCTCGGCCGGCTGTTCGGCAACGGTTTCAGCAGCTTCAGCAGCCTGGGAAGCTTTTGCTTCTTCGACCGTTTCAGTAACTTCAACTTTAGTATCTTTTTCTTCAGACATAATGTATTCCAATTTTTACTGATTTTGATAAGCAACCTACTAACCGCTTGCAGCCAGGCGACGTTGGGTTTTGTCGCGGATGGCGCCGACTGTGGCTTTTTTGCCTTTACGAGTACGTGCGTTAGTTTTTGTGCGTTGACCGCGGCACGGCAGGCCGCGACGATGACGGATTCCACGGTAACTGTGAATTGCCTGTAAGCGACGGATGTCTCCGGCTACGGCACGGCGCAAATCACCTTCCACCAGCATTTCATTCTGCAGCAGACTGGTGATGGCGGCGATATTTTCATCTGTTAAATCATCAGCCTTGATTTCACGGGAAATCTTGGCTTTTTCAATAATTTCCAGAGCTTTTGCCGGTCCTACGCCGTAAATATAGCGCAAAGCATATTCGATTCTTTTTTTACCAGGAATATCTACACCTATTATACGTGGCATAATAATAAATCCTTATTTTTTAGCCTTGTCTTTGTTTGTGACGCGGGTTGCGGGAACAAATTACCCTGACCACGCCCTGGCGTTTTATGATCTGGCAATATTCGCATCTGCGTTTGACGGATGCTCGTACTTTCATACCTGCACTCTCCCAGATTTTTCAATAAATATTGTATTTTTTTTATTACAGTTGCTGCGGTTTCAGTCGCGAAGAAAAATGACTTAAACCCGGAGCTCGTTTACGTACGCGGTGGAAACAGTACATAAACACATAAAGGATATAAAATAACAGGCAACGGTAAACTTTCAAGTTCTAAACAAACAAAAATCAAACTTTTTTTGACCGCTTTATCCGGCCAGTCGGCTTAGTTGAGGAAAAAGAATGGATAATTGATGTCAATATCTTTTAACTTTGATTCAGCTTGAAATTTTGCTGAATAACATTATGGTTTTAGTATCTGAAAAGTAATAATTTAATTTTTAGTCTGAGAAGATGCAATTCGGTATAAATATAAAAAGAAAGAATATTCCG
>JBAYCO010000155.1:0-8375 GCA_041668685.1 Victivallaceae bacterium
GCCTACGGATACAGAGACCTTGAATATTTCAAACTGAAAATTTACGATTTAC
Source organism: Victivallaceae bacterium (assembly GCA_041668685.1). Classification (GTDB taxonomy): domain Bacteria; phylum Verrucomicrobiota; class Lentisphaeria; order Victivallales; family Victivallaceae; genus JAHOYW01. The sequence continues at coordinate 53 of JBAYCO010000155.1, forward strand.
CGAAGTTGAAAATCATAAAAGATCTTTGACTGGTACAGATTTTTGTGAAGAGACGGTATTACGGTAATACCCTGCATAGAAAATAATTTCCCCGCCCCCATAATACAGACAGTTTTTTATTGCGCACCAGATAGTTTATTTGCGCCATCAGACGCTCCTTTTCTTCCAGGTATTTTCCACCAATTTCATCAGGATTTCTGCCTGTTCCGCCCCAAAATACATATTGTATACCGTTCCCCCGCAAAGATTGATAAAAATCATTCGCTCTTGCAGGAACAGGAGTATTATATCCTGCCTGTAAATACGGCGTCCCGACAACATAAGGCCGCGGACAATACAAACCACGGCGTTCATAAAGCAACATAACCTTGGCCCCTGGCCGGGTTTTCTTAGCAAGCACATCCATAGTCTCAATATAACCGGGATCACGGGTGGCATATTTTAAAAATTCAGCAGGTCTTCCAGAAAAATCAACCAGGCTTTTCCAACTGCGTTGAAAGTGTTTTATCGCCAACCAGTCCGGACTGCCAATCAAATGCCCTTTTGCCGGCGGATACAAAAAAACGGTAATCCAAATCAACGCCAGAACAATTATAATTATTTTTTGCTGCTTTAAGCGGAACCCGCGCAGGCCATGGATTGCCGCTAACAGAACCAGAAACAGCAAGGGCTGTAGAAAACGGGTCTGCTGAGAAGACATAAACCAGAAAATATAATAAAAAACTATTGCAGAAACTAAACAAATATTTTTCCGCTCGAACAACTTGCCTGCATAAGTCTCGTTACGAAACCACCAGACTCCCAACACCAGCAACGCAATAAACGCCCACCCCAGAATCAGCCCGTCAAACGCACTGCCGTCAAAAGCAATTAGTATAATGACAGTAAAAAAGCCCAGAATACTCCGCAACCCGAAATGAGCATTCCCGGACGCGTACCAGTATCTGGCCACTAGAATGTCAGTCTCACTTCCGCCGAACCAGGAAGCCAACATCGGATAAAAAGGATTGCCGGTCAATATCCAGGGGCGCAGATAAAAAGGCAAAGCCATACAAATTCCGCCTAACGTAAAATACAAAAATAAAGAACCCGGTTTAAAAATAGACTTATTTTGAAATTTCGCCCATAAAAAAATAAAGATAACCGCAGCAACGCCGATTCCGGTAAGTTTTACCGCGGCAGCGCCGCCGGCAAGGATACCGCACAAAAAAATTGTCTTCCAAGATTTCGCGGTTTCACGGATAAGCAACAGGGCTGCAAGCAAATTATACATAATAAATACTTCTACGTAAGTAGAACGCATCATATTTATCACCAGAGGACTGCCGATGAACATGATAAGCACAAATAAGGCAATAAAACGTTTTGCGTATGGTTTTACATACATATAAATCGAGGCAAATAACAATAAATAAGTTACCCACACTAACAGGCGCGGAAACAAAATCCCGCCATTCTGACAGCCTAACCGGAAAAGCAGTTGCGGCATGGCGGGGAAACCGGAAAACGCGTTGTCGCTAAAAACCGCCAGAGCCCCTTCAGCAATCCAGCGGTACGGTAAAGCAATATGATAAGTTAATTCATCCCATATGTAAGGCAGGCATAATGCAGACCCCAAAGTAAAAAAAGCAATTCCGGCCAACAGGACGGCAAACATGGGGTTTCTGCGCCCAAATACCAGCACCGCTTTGGTTTCCTGAAAAATTTTTGTACATGCGACAAGAAAAAACAGGCTTACGATTATCCAAATACTTGTTGGATTCAGCAGTCCCAGCGTCCCCATCAGCAGGGTTAACAACGCCATTAGATTAAAACCTAATGCAATATTGACAAGCGCCCCCGAACAATTACGCCGACAACTGACTTTCAATATCCAGCGGCTGAAAAGATAACCAGCCCCATACGATGCCCAGACAAAAAGCCAAAGGGCAAAGATACTGAAAAACGCTCCACAATTCATGCCGGCTATTAACTGCTGCATCACTTTGTCTCGTTGGTTTCTATAAACCGCAGGTCCTTATAGGGATCTTTCAACAAAGCAGGCAGGAAACTTTCGGAAAACCCTTTCATTTTTAATAAGCGTTTTAAATGCCTGTCTACGGCATCAGCCTGCGCTTTCCGTCCCAGCTTTCTTAAGACCATCCGGTAATAGTATAAGTTCACACATGATAATGGAAAATTCTGCTGTTCACGGGCAAAATAAAACAATGATTCCGGCAATCTTCCGGCAGCCGCCAAAGCTTTGGCACGAAGCTGATTGTTGTGGTCGAAATTTTTGATCCCTAAAGCATCTAGCTGGTCAAGGAATTTTAAACACAGCAACGGCTTTTTTAACCTGTACAGCGCTATTCTACCGGCCATATAAGTATTCTGCGGAGTTTGTTTCGCGGCAAGACTTTTTTCGACTTCAGCAAATGCGGAGTTATAGTTTTTCTGGTCTAACATCAACCTGGCGTTACGGTAATGTTTCGAGCTTACAAAATTCTGATACAAATATTTACATAAAAGCCCGGCAAAACCAAGTCCGATAAGGCAACACAGCAATATTATACCTTTTTCCGGCCGGATTTCCTTAAACGTCGATTTTTCAACCGCCCGTCCAATCAAAACTCCCAGAACTATCAGGAAAATACAGCCCAGGGGCCAACTTAAAACAATGACGTCCAGCATTGAATGGACAAACAATAAAATAAATATAAAAAGATATAATTTAAGTTTTCTCTTTCTTTTCCCCGCCGCCATGCGTAAATTTTCAGCCAAGGTAAGTATAATAACGCTCCCCCAGGCAATCAAAGCAGGAATTCCCATGGTCGCGGCAAATTGGAAAAAATGGTTATGGGAATGGGGATGGCGAATCGAAACCAGTTTACCGAGATAATAGTCTACCGGAATATTCGGTGCATATGCTGATTCAAAGAACTCAGGACCGCAGCCAATCCACAAATGCTGTTTTATAAGCTCAAATACGCCTTTCCATAAAAACAAACGCTGGTCTTCCTTTAAAATATTGAAGATGGTTCCTTTGAACAGTATCAACAGCAGAATCGATATTATAACAAGAAAAGCTCCCGCCCGCAACCAAAAAAACCATGGCCATTTTTGCCAGTATTTAATTACTAAAATAATAACAGTGCTTATTATTAAAGCCAGAAAAGCAGCTTTAGATTCGCAATAAAAAAGTAGAAATATACCGCCAAGCGCAATTAATATGCCTGAAAAATATAAAAACCTGTGCCGCAGGGAAAAAATATTATAAACAAGAAATGGAAGCGTTACCGTTATTAAGGCGGCATTCCAGTTGTAATTGCCAGGTATTCCATGACAGGGAGCCAACCTGGAAAGTTCCCTGAATGACTGAAATATAGTCGCTACTCCTAATATGATCATAAAAAGAGGCAGGTATTTTTCCACCTTACGCCTGTTTACCGCGCAAAAAAGGGGAACAGCAACCCAGTATAACGAACTCCACAAATAACTTGTCCGCCAATGGTACTCCGCAACCAGCTGAATAAGAGCAACAAACAGGATAAAGGAAAAAGCCGCACAAATGAGTTTACCGGCACGATAAGATAAAAATTTACAAAAAGACCTTACATCAGTTAAGACCAGAAAAACACATAATAAGGCAATCAATCCCGGATTAAATAAATTAACTTCTCCCCAGTAAGTCAAACGTCCAGTAAACAGACGTACCCACACAAGTGGATAAAACAAAAAAACACAACTATAAAAACATAATATTTGCCAGTTGCTTTTCAAAAAAATACTGTCTCCCCTATACCATATGAAACGCGATTAACAAACCGCGTTCGCAAGCGTTCCGCAATTAATATTTTATTGCAAAACCCGTATTTCGCATGAGTCTTATCTCTACATAAAAAAAGGAGGCCGAAGCCTCCTTTTACAAAAACAGAACCTTACAGACCTGTCATAGTCTGATTACAATTGGTACTGCTCCACCAATTTTCTGTCGGGAAACCTTTTACGTGACCATCCAGAAACAGAACGTTACCATAATCGTCATGATTGGGGGCCCCATTATTGTTGCCACAATCAGAACGGTCAGCGCTAAGTGCTGAGTCAGCGTTACCGAAACGGTTGGAAGAACCTTCCATCATGCCGTAAGCGATAGCATAGTCAACCTGGACGCCAGTAGTGTCCATCGTTAATGATGAAGTACCGGAACCTTTAATAGTTACGGTTGAAGGACAGTTGTAAACGCCGTAGTCGGTCAGGTAATCGCAGCTGCGCAATTTTTCAAAACCGTTACCAGTAGTACTGTCATCCGGGAAATTATCAGCATAGTCCATTGCATACTGTTTCATGGACAGGCCGATCTGTTTCAAGTTGGAGGTACAAGAAATGCGACGTGCTTTTTCACGAGCCTGATTCAGGGCCGGCAAAAGCATTCCAGCGAGGATAGCGATAATCGCGATCACGACGAGGAGTTCGATAAGTGTGAACTTACGAAGACTTTTCATTTTTCTCTCCTTAATTAGAGATTTTTTCGAACGATTTAGGCTAAAAACTATATTTTACTAATTTATAGCACTACCTTACGACTCTAAGTTTAGCAAAAAGACATATAAAATGCAAGTTATTAAATAACAAAAATCGTTTTTTTTTGATAATTTTAACAAAAATTTTTCTTGTACCGCATTTTATTTTGGTTTCCCTCCCAAAAATCAGGCTCGTCAGAGTTATTTCAAAAGTTCAGCAGCTATTTTTATTACGACTTTTTTTACCGGGACGGAGCCGGATTTCAGGGATATTCCCGGCATATGCCCTTCTTCAGGAAAGAAAATAGTAAAAACACCGGGCGTCAAAACGTATTCCAATGTTTTAAACTCATCATATTTATAAAATGCCGCATCATTGTCCGGATTATATTTGTCTAAAAGCTCAAGAACGCCGGGCGCTCCATAAAACATACGTTCACTCCCTGACAATAAAGTCTGAATATCAACAAACTTGCGGTGGGCTTCCAGTTTTCCCTGAGCTATATCTCTGGTTTCGTATGACTGCACCAAAGCAAAAATTTCATCGTTCATTATTTCATAGCGGCCGTTTTCGCAGTCCGGTTTTAATGACGCCAGAAATTCAAATGACGCCGACCATACTTCTTTTTTGCCATAAGCGTAATCAATCCAGTTTTCACATAAATCCAAAATCATTTTTCTTTTTCTCCTGTTTTGCAGAGGCGGCTACCTCGGTATTACAAATTCTGTTTTTATGGTCATGTCGCTGTTAAGACCCGGTTCACCAGATAAAACCGGCTCAAACAGAGACTTTTCACTATTATATTTGAAAGGTACGGCCTTAATCGGATATCCGTCAATGCCAAGTTCAATCCTGGTCATTTTCGGCGTCGCCGTTACATCCAGACGTATCCAGTTATAATTGAAACGTTTAAGAGCTGCCGCCGCAAATCTTTTCTGGTTAACCTGCGCTGGTTCGGCGCCCGCCTCAATATATTTATTCCAGTCATCGTCCAGATGCAGCGTTCCCACCCGGCCGGTTTTTGTCGCCAGCGACGCGTCCGTAATAAACAATTCGCCGTCTTTCAGTGATAAAGGAACAACTCCCTCGACAAGCGCATCCGAAATAAATCCTTTCACCCCAAGATATTCCAGTAAAGGAGACAAAACAACTCCCGCAGCCAGAAAATTAACTTTTTCCGGACTGGAATTATTATTTTTTATAACAAACGGCCCTAACCCGGTCAAGCGCCCGCCAAACCATTCCGCGGCAAAACGGTCAACAAGCATCTCTCGTTTCCCCCGCATCTGAAATTCCAACCGTGCATTGGAAAATTCCGTTAAACCATTATTTACCTGGCGGCAATATAATTTTTGTCCCGGCATACTTTGCAGATTGAACAAATCGCTGAATCGGCAATCCGCACTCACTCTACTCAATTCCCAGTCCCCAAAATTCAGTATCCCTTTATTTATGGAAATCAAACCGGATCCCCGGCATTCGTCCAAATTACCCCGCAAATGTCCTTCCAGGGCGGTCTTACCAATAAATGACACATCCAGGCCGGGAAACATAAATTTGATATTCTGTACGTTTTTAACCTGAAACTCCGGTATTGAAAAATCCCCTTCCCACTCAGGGAAGTCCGCAAGCTTCATCCTGCCCCTGAAAAAAACACTGGCATCTGAAAATATTTCTGAAAAATGGCTGGCTTGAAGCAATAAATTCCTGTCCTCTAATTTTAATTTGGCGTTTACCTTTCCCAAACGGCGCTTGCGGAGTTCGACTTTATCCATAGTTAGTTTTCCCTCTCCGGCGTCAGCGCCAAAAGGTAAACGCAAAGAAATATCCTTGCAGGCAAGTTTCATGTCATTCTTATAAAATGCCGCTTTATCGCATGTTGCGTTTCCTGAAAAATTTTTTTCCTTTAGAGACACACTGAATCTCAGTTCAGGCGCATTAAAACTTGCCGCCCCGGACGAAGTATAAACCCCGGCCAGACTTATGTCAGAAGCAAGGTTCATTTGTGAAACAAGCTGGCCACCCCCCGTGGCGCTCACATCTATTTTGCGGCCGGCAAGTTTCCATGACTTGCTGTAAGCTACGGCATTTTCGGCGCTTAACCCGGCAAGCAGGTTTTTCAGGCAATAAGTTGAGTTGGTCAGATCAACTTCACTTTTTGCGTTTATACGGTTTCGACCGCTGAAAATATTGATCCCCTTCCAGGTTCCGGAAATTTTGTCGGAAATCAGCTCAAGTTTCAGATCATGAAGAGAACGCCACCTTGCAATATCGGAGCGGTCCGTAAAATTTCCCTCGGCGTTCAAGGCCGGATCTGCTATTTTTATTTGCTCTTTCCCGCGTAAAATTGATACTGACGGCAAGGTCAACCCGGCTTTCAGGAATTTAGGTTCAAACAAATCAGCAAAAATTTTCCCGGCAAGTTTAAGATGAATTGATTTGCTCGAATATTCCGTGCCGTTTTGCGACACGGATACCGCGCCGGATTCCACGCTACCCAGGAAATTCATATCGGGTTCATTTTTGTCAATCCCGCCGTCATGTTTGAATTTACCCGTAATTTCTATTCCAGCCGCAGTAATACCGCAATACGGACTTTTGGCTTCAATCCTGCCTATATCGCCGGTAAAAGCGTGTGTCACGGGGTTAAACCGTCCTGCAAATCCCAGCACAGCGGCAATATTAAATCCAGTAAATTCCAAAAATTCATCTTCATCGCCGCATCTTCCGGACGCACACTTCAAACGGAAATTGCAACTCCCCAACCCGCTTGATTTCAACAATGGAGGATAAATACTCAAAAAGTTCTTCGTTTCCACTTTTTTAAACTCAAAATCCCTGCCGCCGCAAGTTCCTCTCAAACAGCCTGAATCGGATGCAACCGCCATTTCCCAGGTTTTCCGGCCTTTTTGAAATATGCCGTCAAAAACAAATTTATTCTTTTCCGCTTCCAAAACTTTGTTATTCTGTTTTATTTTTATGTTTTCCGAATCGGCAAACAGCTTAAAACCGTTAACCGCAAAATCATCGAACGAATTACCGCCGTTTATTGTAAGTTTTTTGACCTCGACCTGTTTGTCCGCGGATGACAATAAAAATTCAGGAACCGAAAATTTAAAATGATTATTCTTAATGCGCACTTTTCTGCTGGAAGCCGGAATCAGACTGAGATCGGAACGCAACTCGGCATTATTACAGAAAAAGGCGCATTTATTTCCTGTACCGGAAAGTTCCCGGATGAGCATTTTCACCGCAAGGCTGCCGTTTCGGCGGCATCCTCTGCCGTTAAATTCCAATTCGCTGATATCAGTGAATATTTTAACGTCATTACAGGTAATAAGTGATTTTATAGAACTTTTGGCGGCTTTGTCCCCATTATCGGCGGTCCGCAGCTGCCAGTTCCCGGTAACCCGGTTGAACCGTCCGCTTATTTTCCTGGCCAGATGAATTTCGCTGATTTTCTCAATATCGTAGTATTCGACCAGTTTCATCCTGCTGAGGTCAAGTTCTATTTCACCGTCAAAATCCAAAGGCTCCTTTTTATTGACCGGCACCCGGCAGGAAAGGTCTTTCACAAACAGGGCGACAGGCTTTTTCATAAGTCCGTTTTCCAGCTTCCAGATATAAGTGCCACCGCTCAAGCTAAGGCTTATTGCAAGCGGGATTTTTAAACCCGACGGGCGTTGTTTATTATATAATGCCAAAACGCCGTAATGTATCTCGCTGCTTTTCGAAACGCCGCTAACAGCCATTTCCCGCATTTGCCACGGAGAAAAGCCAAAATTTATATTTCCGTTGACATCGAACTCTCCGGAAATATCCA
>JBAYCO010000156.1:0-8370 GCA_041668685.1 Victivallaceae bacterium
CGTCCGCTTTGTTTCGATTATTACGCCAGAAACAGGCATACTGGTTCTTTTATTCTTATTGACATAATCACGAATCGGACTCTCGGTGCCGGAATAATCATTGAACAGTCTCCAGAAAATCATCATGTCCGTCACGCAGATAAAGAACCGCGAAGTAAAAATATTTTCCGGGAAAATACGGAAATCGGGGCGACTGAACGCGAAAAAATCATGGGCCGTAGACAACCTTTTACCGTATGGCTTACCGGCCTGAGCGGTTCTGGTAAGTCAACGATTGCAAAAGCCTTGCAACGAGAAATTATTTCAATGGGCATCGCCGTATTTATACTTGACGGGGATAATGTCCGCCATGGATTAAACAAAGACCTTGGATTTTCCACAGCCGACAGAAACGAAAATATCCGTCGTATCTCAGAGGTGGCAAAATTGATGAATGATGCCGGACTGTTTGTAATAACTTCGTTCATTTCCCCTTTCCGGGAAGACCGTTCCCGTGCACGTGAAGTGATCGGCAAAGAACGTTTTATCGAGGTTTTTATTGACGCTGATTTGGAAACCTGCCGAGAACGGGATCCAAAAGGTTTATATAAAAAGGTTATGGAAGGTGAAATCAGCGATTTTACCGGCATAGATTCTCCTTATGAAAAACCGCTTAATGCCGAGATCGTGATAAAAACGGAAGAACTCGATATAAGAGAAAGTGTTAAATGCATTATAAGTGAATTGACTGAGCGTAATATATTAAATATTGACCACGCGTGAAACAACCGGCAAATTATTTCGGTTAATGAAATACTGTTTTTGCAGCTGTGAGCACACCCAGAAAAAGCGTTATATATGCTATCTGGCCTCTTATGAGATTTGCCGGAATTATTTTCACTGTCCAGACCGCCCCGGGAACTGAAATGAGAGCCCCCAGAGTTAAAGGTATAGTCAGTTTCCAGTCAAATTTGATGCTGCTGAAAAAATAAATAACGACGGCGACAAAACAAACGAGACCTTCAGCCATTGAAGTAATCGCTACCGCGTTTTTTTCTTTGACTCCGGAAAGAAGCTGTCCACTGGTAAGCAGAGGCCCGTATCCTCCTCCGGATATTCCCTTATTGAATGCGGCAAGCAGACCAATGACGGTAATTCTTTTCCAACTGAAAATATAAGTTGTCCGTTTTTTTAATATCAGGAAAATTCCGATTGCCAGGAGCATAAGGCCAATATAGAGCCTGACATAAAACTTCGATAGATTCAAGGCAACGGTAACCGCCAGCAGGGTTCCTCCTATTGAACATGCGGCCATTAACAGCATTACCTTCCGTGATTTCGCATCTTTGGTAAAATTTACATTATCGGCTTTATGATGTAAAATTCCGGCAGTAATTCCTGAAACGAATTCGGAAAATAAAATAGCCGCAACCGTCTGAAGCAGGGGGAAGCCGGCGAGAATTAGTAAAGGAGTAAGGATAGTGCCGTATCCCATCCCCAGTGATGAATCAATATATTCCGCAAAGAAAGCCAGCAGCAGTAAAATCACGAAAAGCCGGCAATAATTGTCAGAACGATGTACCGGTGATAGTTCTCTGAAAAAAGTTATTGCGATAAGCCCTGCGGCAAAAATGATGATCGCTCCTGTCCAAACCCATTTCAATAATCTTGTTTTCCCCAGCATTTTTTCTCCATTCAGTTAAAAGAGACTTTTTTCATGTTCCGCCCAAATATATCATTGCATTTTGCTGTTTAGTAGGCGAAATACGGAAAAAAACCGCAAAATAAATAAAAAAAATCATCACGACATTTTAACAAGAGCCAAAATCAAATGATCCACTGTAAATGATTAAACATCTTCGCAAAATTTATATAGTTGTACTTAAATTGAAGCGAATATAAGCTTGACTGCTTAGAAATACCCGTTATTACTCAAGTCCAATATGCCGGCTTCCCTTGATATTGAATCGACTTTTTCGCAGAGTCTGACCTGTTCCAGAATCTCCTTTTCTTTCTGCAAAGCACAGCGTGCCGCAGTCGCTTCGATAAGTAATTGCTTCCAGAGAATATTCCAGACGGAAAATAAAATTCTGACCTTTTCTCCGGCGGTTCTGCTGCGCCGCAAAATATTATCCTGGAGCAATACCGATCGACGGATTATATCCCCGCTCCCGCCGGGATACTTCGCGGAAAATTTCTCAACCGCGTTCGCGAATTCCCGCAGGTTTCTGTGAATAATATATTCCGATTGTTCAGGACAAAGCGCCATATCAACCTTATCCGTTAATTCTTTTATCCGGTCTGTTTCCGCAATAATTCCGGGAAGCGACTTTTCCAGTATTTCGAGCCGTTTATCCCAGACCTTCAAATCATTTTTCATAAATTCAAAAAAAAACGTATTGAATTTCATGATCTGGAGATTTCTTTCCCGCATTTCCTTTAATAAACGTTCCCTGACAGCTGGTGACGGTTCTCGCCTGCTTTTTTTGTTTAATTCGTTAAATTCCTTAAGCACTTCGGCCCTGACCAGGAATATATCGGTAAAATCAGCGGGCCGGTGAGACGGAAGCTCTGCTTCAAGCTTTACCATTTTTTCTTTGGCCGAGTTAACTGCTTGGTTCAACTCCGTAAACAATCCGCTCAAGTCCCGCCCGTTTTTCTCATCGGCAAAAAGTGTCCCTCCTTCCCCGATAATATTTACGATAAATAAGGCCATTATTATAAGTTTAAATTGGGAATTCATAAGTTTTTCCATAGTTGCTTACTGTATATTCGCGGTATGACAACAAATCTTACGGAGAATTGTTAAAAAAGTGGGCTGTGGGCTGTAAACTATGGTAAGTGAGCCGTAGAATGAGGAATTTCCCGTTAGATTTTATTTTTGGGAACGAATAACAGATAACGACAAACTTTTTTAAGAAAGGAAACAAGCAAAATGAAAAAGATAAGATGGCGCTACGGTACGGGGTTGCGGATTACGCTGAACCTGTTTGCATGGATAATTATCGGGATAATCTGCCTTTACGGAATGAATTACGCCTTATCGCTTATCGCTCCCGGAACGGAAGAATACACCAGGCAGCCGATTTTAATCCTGGAACGAGTGGGAAACGACATCGGCAGGAAAGCCGTACAGGTTCCGACACAAGCAAAAAAGTTACTGGATGCCGTAATGCTTGACAATCAAGCCGACCGGGAAAAACGTTATATCGAACGTCACTGCGCTTTATTGAAAGATTTGGAAGTATTGAAAGGGACGAAACAATAAACAGATTTCATCAAGACTATCTTTCAGGCCGCAATCAGGAAACATTATTTTCCCAAACCGTGCTGTTTCCGCTTCGGATTCAAAGTAAAGGTTACCGGAAGACTGCTATCAAAATTAAACATGGTTATTGATGACGACAAGTGGTCAGGATGACTGGCTTTTACGGTGAGTTTTTGACCGGCTTTATAATCGGAAACTGGAATTGAATATTTCCCTGCGGAATCCGTCTTTATTCCTTTCACAAAGGTGTCCTCTACAAAGACCTTTACCTCAACGTCGGGAATAGCATTGTTTTTGGATGATACGATTTTTCCGATTATCTGGATATTTCTTTTAGCTGGTAAAGCCACATAAGTCGGCATATCGTTATTTGCGGATTTCACCGGCATCAGCGTAAAATATTTATCTTTAGGAACAAGTGTTAATTCAGTTGTGTTATCTATATCTGTCTTTTTCACTTTGAATACGGCTTCGCCATTGGAATTCGTTTGGGAAAAGCCAGTTGAAATCACTTTGCCGTTAGATAGTTTAATTGAAGCTCTTATTTCCTTATCTCGCCAAGGAATACCGGTGTTGGATATTATTCTTATTTTGTATCCTTCATATAAAGGTTCTACACAGATATCCTCAACCTCCCAGCTATTCATTCTCTGAATATTATCTTTAGAAACATATTTACTGTGGTAAATGCAACCACAACAGAAATTCAGTAAAGTCAAAAGAAATATTAATATAGTAATTCTTGGTTTCATATGATAACCTCTAAAAACGTTTAGATAATTCGACTATATCATTTGTGATTTGCAGTGCCATTTTTCGCACAGCAGATTCAAGAGTCATTTTGAACCAGTCGGCTGCTCGTATACAAATCATTGTAAATTCTGTTGAGTTTGTATTATAAATTTTTGAATATTTTTTCCCTGAATAATATATATCTATTTTCACACTGATATTTGAAACGAAATCAATACCCCATAGACCAATTACAGGTTCTGAAAAAACTTTTAAAACATGTCCATCTAAAAAGATATTTTTATCAAAAGGAATATCTCTGATACTAATATCCGTTTTTATTACATTATATCCTGCCTTTTCCAATTCCATTGTAAGGCAATTTCCTATCCATAAGCATACATCTTGCTTTGTAACTACATTAGCTGTCTCAAATCCATATCCATTTTTTACAATACCGATCCTGACTTTATCATTTCTACAATCATTAAATCTATTTATATATAATTTCTTGTCTATTTTGGTACCGGCATAATGTGCTTGTCCATATTCAAGAAAAACCTCCTGATCGATAAATGCACACGATGTAAGTATAGGTAACAAAGAAACTGAAATAGTAAACTTCATTACTTGAAAAAAACTTTTGTTTAATATTAGAATCGGAAACTTTTTTCCCAATAGATTCATAAATAAATTTTCAAAATATTTTACCAACTGTAGTCTCACTCAGTTATTTTTGACGAAAGTCTGCTGGTTGGATGCGGCTTTGGCATTGGCGTCAAGGGATTTATCCAGAACCCGCTCCATTTGGGCATTGGCTTCTTTCGCCATCTCGGCTTTTGCCTTCGCTACCTCAGCTTCACTGCTGTTTTTGGCTTTAGCCAGTTCCGCCAGGGCCTTGGCGGCTTCCGGCGATTCCGCCGCTTTCATCGCCAGTATCTGTTCGGGAGAAAGACCGGAAAGTTTATCTTCGAGTCTGGCGGCATTTTCCTGTTTGCGGATCTTCAGGACAAGTTCAACCTGTTCCGGCGGCAATACCGCAACCAGTTCCGCGTCGGAATATTTCGCGTAGGCCGCAAGCATTTCGCGTTCGCGCTTGAGCTTTTGTTCACCTTTCAGGTCCTTGATCTGCATCCAGTCCATCACCTTTGACATTTCGGCATCATGGCGTTTAGCGTCCTGGACAAGATCATGATCGACCTGTTTGGCATCCTCACTCCGGGTAAAATCATTGTATTTAATGCTCTCATTGATATTGAACATATTTTCCAGAGCCGCTTCCCGGCGTGCAAATTCCGCATCATCGCTGACTAATTCCTGTTCCTGTTTGAGTGATTTCAACTTCAGTTTATGCGCCAGATCAAGGCGGAGCGCCTCCAGGTCATTCGCCTGGGTTTCACTCTCCACCCCGTATTCGAAAGCCAGACGGTCGATATACAGCTTGAGGCTTTGTTCATCAGTAAGTTTATTTTTCTGATCTTCAAGCAGGACTTGCCGGGCGCGGTTTTCCAGGGTCAGACGGCGCGTCTCCGCCTCGATCTCCCCGGCTTGCTGCCGCAGTTTTTCATAGTCCGGCCCGTAAAAATCAACTGCGGAAACCCGGACCAGCCGCATCCCGCAACTGGTTCCGACGCGTTCAAATTCTTTAGCCATCTCCTGTTCGAACCGGAATCTGACTTCAGGATCGCGGATCAATACGTCAATACTCGTGGAACTGCATAATTTTTTGATGCTGTTGTGGAAGACTGATTTGAAATACTGCCAGAAATCACTGTATCCGAGCTGCAGAAAGTCATTTGCCAGATTGGTGTCCAGCGGCGGAGCGGTTACGGCATTCTCAATAACGGCTGAAACCGAGGCGTCGCTGGCGTCAAATTTTGGGTCGTGCTGTACCTGCCGTTTATTTTTGATGATATTGGCGATCATATTGGCCGCGTGGCGGGGGTCGAACTGAACAACGATTTCCGCGTACAAATTAAGTTCCATGTCTTCTTTGGAACGAAGTTTCTGGTTGGCGTACGGGAACGCAATCTCGCCGGAATCAACGATAAACAAACTGGTCGGAGGCTGCCCGACGAAAAAACGTTTCCAGATACTGTCAGCAGCCTTATAGGAACCCGGTCCCAGGACGTCTTTTATTTCACCCTCAACCATAAGGATCGCCGAGGTGCCGTGTTCGATGGTAATCGTCTGGCTTTTATCAAGCCGGGAACGAACGGCATCGACATCTATCCGCTGAACAAAAACCCCGGGCTTAAGCGGGATAACGCCGTTTTCAATCATTTCACGTTCATCACGGTGCTGAACGGCTTTGCAATGCGGGCAGAATTCAGACTCCACTCCCATCCATTGATGGCACTTGAAGCATTTTATCCAGGCGCCGGGAGCGCCTTCCCCGCATTTACCGCAGAACCTTGCCCGTTTTTTGACCCTCTGGCCGCATTTTTCACATTTGTCGCTGAATATACCCATGACATCCTCCTTAGCCGTTTTATTTTGTCTTATAATAAACTTAAGTTCAATGCTTTACAAGTTATCATTCGCCGTTAAGCCGCAAATCTTACGCACAAAACGAAAAAACGTGTTATGTGTTACGTGCTACGTGTTACGAAATTGCCGGGAGCGCCGAACGCCCGATAAATACGAATATCAGCACTCTGTACTCCCGATACATATCTATAGTGATTTTTTATTAACATTAACATTGGTTTTATCAATTAAAATATAACGTTTTTTGAAAGCATCTTCGAATGTGGAAGGAGTTTCGGAATCAAATTTGGCGTTGAGACTAATTGCAACGACCGCGCTGATCATTCCTCTTTCAATTGCAGGAGCAAGTTTAATTGAACCGCCACCGCCACCAATAAGGATCAACTTTGGACGTGTACTTGCGGGCATCCGCCATAATTTCATTCTGTAGGCATCGCGAGGTAAGCCAATTGTAGATACAATAACATTTTGTGCGCTGTTGGCACTAATAGTTGCATCGAAATCTTTGCTTGTCATAGTTTCCATTAATGACATTTTCAACATGCTTTCAGAACGTTTAGGTGGACTTATAAGACTCAGAGCAACTGCTTTGACATTATTATTTCCCATCCCTTTTTTTAAAGCAGCAATAAAAGCTTGTCCGCGTTTACCTTTTTCGAAATCTTCGTCTCCAACTATTAATACTTTAGGATTATGAATATTTTCAGCAATAAATTTTCCAACCATATATCCTTGTGAAGCATAAAAATGATTTTCGGCTTCGACCAGGCTACTAACGTGATTGTTTTTCAAAATTCTCTTTTCAGTAGTAATATTTTCTGCGGCAATACGTTTTTCTTCGGTTAAGCATGTATTTTTGTTCCCATAACCGCTGGGAGGAATCTTTAAGTTTTGTCCAATACGCGGAACCTTGCTTAAAGATATATTATTATAAGCAGCCAGCTCCTGCATTGTTACACCATGTTTCCTCGCAATTATCCACAAAGAATCGTTTTTTCGAACAGTATACATTTTATGTGGGCCTATTAGAACAACCCGGAAGCCCAGGACGCCGCGGATCGACGGTCTGATCCCACCGCGACAGGCGGAACGGCAGTGCACGACTCCTCCTTGCCAGCCCCCGCCGCGCGCCACCCGGCCCGGACCTGAAGACTCACCCGAAGGATCGGTCACACTGCCGCTACGATATATACTATACCAATCATTGCACCACTCCCAGACATTTCCGCTCATATCGTAAATTCCCAGTTCATTCGGCGATTTTGTGCCGACATCATGAGTCTTCTCTCCGGAGTTGGAACTATACCAAGCAACATTGTCTATATTGTCAGAACCGCTGTACTTGTAATTTCGGCTTTTGTTGCCGCCGCGCGCCGCATATTCCCATTCCGCCTCCGTCGGCAGACGATACTTGTAGCCTTGCGGCAAATGCCCGGCAGCATGTTCCCGTTCGGTTAATTTTTTACAAAATAACACTGCATCATTCCAGGTTACAGTTTCCACCGGTTTATTATCGCCCTTAAAATAACTTGGATTAGTTCCCATAATGGACTGGTATTCTTTCTGGGTTACTTCATATTTGCCCATCCAATAACCGTTGCTGATGGTTACCCGATGTACAGGCTTTTCGTCACTGGCACCATCATTCGATCCCATCATAAAACTGCCCGGTACTACGTAAACAAATTTCATGCCCAACTCGGGTATGGTATAGTCAAAATTGTTAATTGGAATGTTCCTAGCTTCCTGTCGGCGTTTTTTTTCCTCTGCAAGACGCTTTTCCTTTTCTTCCGCAATGCGTTTAGCCCCGACTGTGCTATTGTCATTTATAGGTTTGGTGTTTTCCCAAGTAGGTAAATTTTTATTTGAATATTTTGAATTTTTCGCTAGCCATTTATCAG
>JBAYCO010000157.1:0-8352 GCA_041668685.1 Victivallaceae bacterium
GAAGAACTTTAATATCGAACGTTTTCAGCGGGCTGAACGCCCGCTTTTTTTTTGCCCTCTAGAAGGGCATATTACCGGCGGAATACTAACCAGCATATGGATATGATCCGGACAGGCTTCAGCTTCCAATATCTCTACCCGTTTCTGATCACAAAGTTTCCGTAATATCTGACCTATATCCGACTTTAACTTACCGTATATTGCCTGACGACGGAATTTCGGCGCAAATACCATGTGATATTTGCAATTCCATTTCAGAGCCATCCCATCGTAAATCGGGAGATACGAAATTTGTGTAGGGCGAGACTCTGTCGAGCCGTAGATGTTGAACGTGTCTCCGCTCGTGGGGACACTCGTCCTCAAGGAGGACAAAAAAATGTTTGCGCCTGAACAAGGCAGGCGCAAACATCAATTGCGATATTAAAGGGAAAAACGTTCCCTTCAATTTTATTACATAATCTCGCCGATATTCTTAAGGAACGTCATGCGGCGTTTCGCGTCTTCTTCAGCGCGCGCAAAGAGGGCTTCAGCATCTTGCGGAGCGGTTTTGAAGAGCGTGGTGTAACGGCGTTCATGACGGATGAATTCCTGGAAGTCGCCGGTCGGCTCTTTGGTTTCCCACTTGAACGGTTTTTCGTTTTGCGGGTTGTACCGGTAGAGCGGCCAGTAACCGCAATCGACGGCGCGTTTCTGTTCAGTCTGGGTCTTCATCATATCGATGCCGTGCATGATACACGGGGCGTACGCCAGAATGATTGACGGGCCGTTATAGGCTTCAGCTTCCCGGAAGGCCTGGAGCGCCTGGTTGCGGTTTGCGCCCATCGCGATGGAAGCGACATAGACGTTACCGTAACTCATGCACATGAAACCGAGATTCTTCTTGGTCAGGCGCATACCGGCGTTGGCGAATTGCGCCACAGCGCCGATCGGGGTGGATTTAGAAGCCTGTCCACCGGTATTTGAATATACTTCGGTGTCGAGAACCAGAATATTGATATTTCTGCCCTGCGCGACGACATGATCCAAACCGCCGTAACCGATATCGTATGCCCAGCCGTCGCCGCCGAGAATCCAGACGGATTTGTCGACGAAATAATCTTTAAGTTCGGCTATTTTCCTGATAACAGGGCCGAGTTCAGCGTCCTTCGCGGAAGCGTCAACGGCTTTCGGCAGAATTGCGCCGAGAGCATTCTGGGCGTCGATGGCTTCACTGCTGGTGGAGTCCCAAAGCTCAAGGCATTTGGTAAGCGCGCCTTTCAGCTTATCGCAGGGACAACCGGCTTCGAGAAGTTTATCGACATTGTATTTGAGTTGAGCGCGATTCTTATCGACGGCCAGCCGCATTCCATAACCGTATTCGGCGTTATCTTCAAACAGGGAGTTTGCCCAGGTCGGGCCGCGTCCGCATTTGGTTTTCGTGTAAGGAATAGTCGGGAACGTTCCGCCGTAGATCGAGGAACACCCGGTGGCGTTGGCGATGATCATCCGTTCGCCGCAAACTTGAGTAGCGAGTTTTACGTACGGGGTTTCGCCGCAGCCGCCGCAGGCGCCGCTGAATTCGAAAAGCGGTTTGACGAACTGGGAACCTTTTACGGTGGATACGTCAGCGCCGTCGGTTACATTGTCGGGAAGCGCGTCAAAGAATTCCGCGTTCTTGACTTCGCCGGCTTCTCTTTCTTTAGCCAGGGTTGAAAATTCCAGAGCCTTGGTTTTGGCCGGGCAGGTTTCAATACAAACGCCGCATCCGGTACAATCTTCGGGATATATCTGGATCTTATATTCGAGGTCCCTGTCGTTTTTGGTCTTGGATTTGACGGTATTGAAAGTATCAGGAGCGCTTTTGAGATCAGCGGGTGCGATCTGTTTGGCCCTGATCACGGCATGCGGACAGGCCATTACGCACTGGTTGCACTGGATACAGTTTTCCGGAACCCATTTCGGAACGCGCGGAGCTATGCCGCGTTTTTCCAGACAGCTCGTACCGGTGGGCAGAGTACCGTCGAAAGACATTTTCGATACCGGAACGCTATCGCCTTGCAGGTGCATCAAAGGTTCAATGATGTCAAGCGCGAATTTTTCGGCGTTTTCAGGAATGAGTTTTTTCAGTTTGAAGGATTTGGTGATGGAATCCGGAACCGGAACTTTTTCCAGGCCTTCAAGCGCCTTGTCAACCGCATTGCAGTTCATTTTGACGATATCGTCGCCTTTTTTCTTGAAAGTCTTTTCAATGGCTTTCTTGATATACCCAATCGCTTCGTCGGGAGGAATGATATTGGCAAGTTTGAAGAAACACACCTGCATAGTGGTATTGATGCGTTTGCCAAGCCCGACGCTTTCAGAGATTTTCAGGGCGTTGATATTATAGACTTTCAGCTTCTTATCAATGATTGCTTTCTGCAAGTCAATCGAAAGATTGTCAAAAACTTCTTCGGTCGGGATTTCGGAGTTCAGCAGGAACGTTCCACCTTCCTTGATGCCTTTGAGCATTTCGTAACGCCCGATATAGGCCGAATTATGGCAGGCGACAAAATCGGGAGCGGTAACCGTGTATTCGCTCTTGATCGGTTTATCACCGAAACGCAGATGGGAAATAGTGATACCGAAAGACTTTTTAGAGTCGTACACGAAATACCCCTGCGCGTATTTATCGGTATTGTCGCCGATGATCTTGATGGAGTTTTTATTAGCGCCGACCGTACCGTCGGAACCAAGGCCCCAGAACATGCATTCGACCGTACCGGCCGGAACAGTGTGGATATCCTTGCCTGCCGGCAGGGAAAGTCCGCTGACGTCGTCGGTGATGCCCACGGTAAAGTTATGGGTGCATGCGCCGTTAAGATGTTCGTATACCGCGAGAACCATGCTCGGAGTGAATTCCTTGCTTGACAGTCCGTAACGGCCGCCGATAATGGTAATGTCTTTTCCCGCGAGAGCGGCTTTAACGTCAATATAAAGAGGTTCGCCAAGTGAACCGGGTTCTTTTGTACGGTCGAGGACGGCGATTTTCTTAACTGTTTTCGGGATCGCGTCGATAAACGCGTCAACGGCAAACGGACGATAGAGTCTGACTTTGAGCGCGCCGACTTTTTCGCCTTTGGCGGTAAGATATTCAATAACTTCGTCAATGGTTTCACAGCCTGACCCCATCGCGATAATGATCTTTTCAGCATCGGGAGCGCCGACGTAATCGAAAAGTTTGTAGCTTCTGCCGGTCACTTTGGCGACCTGATCCATATATTTCTGGACGATGGCGGGAACGGCGTCATAATATTTGTTAACCGTTTCGCGGCCCTGGAAATAAACGTCGGGATTCTGGGCTCCGACTTTTGAGAACGGGGCTTCCGGGCGCATGGCGCGGTTGCGGAAACGTTCGACGTATTTCATATCCAGCATTTTTTTCATATCATCGAAGCCGAGGAGTTCGACTTTCTGGATTTCGTGCGAGGTGCGGAAGCCGTCGAAGAAGTTAAGGAACGGCACCTGGGCTTCCAGGGTTGAAAGATGACCGACGATAGCCAGGTCATGGGTTTCCTGAATCGAACATGCCGAAAGCAGAGCGAAACCGGTCTGGCGCACGCTCATAACGTCCGAATGGTCGCCGAAAATTGAGAGAGACTGAGCAGCGAGGGAACGCGCTGAAACATGGAATACGGTCGGAAGCATTTCGCCCGCGATCTTGTACATATTGGGGATCATCAGCAACAACCCCTGGGAAGCGGTGTAAGTCGTGGTCAGGGCGCCCGCGCTCAATGAACCGTGGACAGCGCCTGCGGCGCCGGCTTCGGACTGCATTTCCGCGACGTCGACAGTAGTTCCGAACATGTTTTTCATTCCTTCGCTCGCCCATGTATCGGCGTATTCGCCCATGTTCGAGGATGGAGTGATAGGATAGATCGCCGCGACTTCACTGAACGCGTAAGCCACATAGCTGGCGGCATAATTGCCGTCAATAGTCATCATCTTTTTAGCCATTCTTGTTTACCTCCGTAGCCTGTATGATAATTGGTTGATGAATTAAACATTTTGTGCTTAAAACACGGAATTTGACAAAAAAAATCCCTTATTAATCTTAACTGAAATCTAGAAATTTACACCGGATTCCGGAAAAATCAATTAAATAAATATATAAATATCTAATTAATCGAGGAATCCATAATGCCCGGTTCTTTATTTCCGCAGTTTGTTTATGACTCCGGTACTGGAAAAGCCTTCCACAAAAGGCAAAAAACGAATATCCGCTCCGACTTTTTCCAAAGCTCCGCGTTCATCTGGATCGATAGTTTCAAGGGTGTAATCGCCGCCTTTGACGTAGATGTCCGGACGCAGTTCCAGAAACATATTGTCGCAGCGCGGGGTATCAAAAATCACTGCCGCATCAACCGACTCCAGGGCACAGAGCAGGTAAGCGCGGCTGTATTCGTCCGTGACCGGACGGGAGGGGCCTTTAAGTTCCCTGACCGAACGATCTGAATTGACGAGCGCCAGCATAGCGTCGCCGAGCGAACGCGCCCGCATCAGGTATTCGGCATGTCCCCGGTGAAGAATATCAAAACAGCCGTTGGTAATAACCAGCTTCAGTTTTTTTGCCCGCAGTTCTTCACGCCATGCTTTAGCACGGGGCAAATCCATTACCTGTTCGGCGGGATTACGGTTAATTCCGACGATATTCATGAATCGTTTTCCTTTTCGTCCTCCAGGGCCCGGACAAGCACCCCGGCTTCGTGGAGCAGTTCCAGCGCCTGGTTGGCAATGCTGTATTCCTGATGATAAACTACTTCTTTAATGCCCGAATTTATAATCATTTTCGAACACAGCAGGCAGGGACTGAAAGTAGTATATAAAGTCGCGTCCTTTACAGAGATGCCGTGATAAGCCGCCTGGACGATGGCGTTTTCCTCGGCATGGCTGCATAAACAGGAACCGAGGTCATGTCCGGACGGGGTGTCCGAACTGCAACGGGGACAGCCGCCGTCAAAACAGTTTTTTATCCCGCGCGGCGTGCCGTTATATCCGGTTGAGATTATGCGGTGGTCTTTTACGATCACCGCCGCGACCTGGCGGCGCATACAGTTGCCGCGGGCGGCGGCGACTTGCGCTATATCCATAAAGTATTTATCCCAATTGGGACGTTTGAAAGTCGAATCCATAATTAAAGCTTTAAGTTTGAAGTTAAGTTTAAGAGTAAAGATACAGCGGCGGGGAAGTTTTGCAAATTATTTTTTGCAGCAACAGTTAGAACATGATGAGTTATCGGTTTTATTTTCGTTAAATGAACGTGAATGCCCGGCGTCTTTTATGTTTTTTCCGATCAGCATAAAACGCTGAAGCATAGTAATGGCGATAAGCGAAAGCAGAATCATACTGCTGACTTTTTGAATTAGGGTTATTTTCATTTCGCCGCCGGAACGGATCAGTTCCACCATTGGTATGCTGATTCCCGTCAGGTTCAATATATAACCTGCGATTATAGCGCCAACCGCTACGGTAAACAGATAAATGACAACGGCTTTTCTGCCCAGGACTTTGCCCATTGTCGTAACCGTAGCAATATTGGTTGCCGGGCCGGTTATCAGGAATACCAGCGCCGCACCCGGGCTTATGCCTTTGATGATCAGGGAAGCGGCGATCGGAATGGAGGCGGTTGAACATACATAGAGAGGAATCCCGAAAAGCAGCATCACCGGCATTGCCAGCCAGTCAGACTGAAGATATTCGGCCGCAAAATCCGCCGGGACGAAAAGGTGGATAAGCGCCGCCAGAATCAGCCCGGCCAGCAGAGCAGAAGCGATGCTGCCGAGTAATTTGATAAAACCGTAATGAAAAATCGCAATCAGGGCTTGCAAACCATGCGGGCGCACTTTGCTTTCGACAGTGGATTCAATGGGAGACGCGGGAACTTTTTTTTCGCCGCCGGGTTTCCCGTATTTTTCTATCAGCAGGCCGCCGGCGATTCCCGTCAGAAAAGCTGCTATCGGGCGAAATACGGCGAAAACCCAGCCCAGTACGGCATAAGTAGCGAAAAAACTGTCCAGGCCGGTTTGCGGGGTGGAGATCAGGAACGACCCGGCCGCGCCGCGTCCTGCTCCCTGTTTCTTCAGAGCTAAAGTTATTGGAATAACCCCGCATGAACATACCGGCAGCGGAACACCAAACAACGCTGCTTTGAAAATTGATTTAAAACCGGGTTTGCCCATATGCCGGTAAATATATTCCGGTTTGAAAAATACAGAAAGCACGCCCGCCGAAAAAAATCCGAAGAGCAGCCACGGCGCCATCATGCAGCTTACCATCCAGAAAGCCGTAAAAAAATCTTTTATATATCCCAACATGGCAAATCCTTCAGTTTACAGTTGAAATTACCTTAATGATTTTTATCTCCAAAAAACAAAATATTCTCTTGGGTGAATAATAATATAATTTACGACTTGTGATTAAGCAAGTTGCGAAGCGTATAAGAATATTTGAGCGTGAAACTTTTATTTTTTGGCTTTTTTAGGTTAAAATTGCGGGAATAGTATTGACATCCTAAAAAAATCATGTATAATAAATTTATATCAACTTATTGGTATGTGTGAATGAGTACAAAAAATATGGCAAACATAATTAACAATACAAGCCCTATGCCGAAATACTATCAGGTAATGGAGCTTCTTAAGAAAGAAATAGACAGCGGCAAATTCAAACGCGGGCAGGCGCTTCCGTCCAACCCTCAATTAATGCAGAAATATGCCGTAAGCCAGAATACCGTCAGGCAGGCGATTGCTTCCCTTGTCCATAAAGGGCTGGTATACACCGACCACGGCCGGGGGACGTTTGTTTCGGAGCTGAACAACAGCGGCCGAAGCCGGACAAAGACTTCGGCTCTCATCGGTCTTCTGGTACCTTCGATAGACCGCCCGTTTATTTATTCCGGGGTTGCGCTTGCAATAGAAGCAGAAGCGCATGCGCGCGGCTATAATGTGCTTCTGGGCAATTTTCACCATGATTTTGTAATGATGAAAAAATATATTGCTTCTTTTGTTGCGCAGAATGTGGCTGGAATCGTATTGGTTCCCTGTATGGCCAAAGGCGGCGACGCGGAATATGAAAAAAAGAATGCGACACTGGTCAGACTGCTGGAAAAATCCTCAATTCCTTTCGTCTTTTTTGATGGTTATCTGGAAACAATGAAAACAGACTGCGTGGCGATGAATAATGAAAAAGCCGGGTTTATCGCAACCGAACATTTGATAAAGCAGGGATATAAAAGAATAGCATTTTTAAAGTGCTCCTACATAACCTCGGTAAAGGACCGAATTAACGGGTACAAAAAAGCGCTGAAGCATTATGGTTTTAAAGTTGATGAAAAGCTGATAGTGAAAAATACCATTTCCGGTATTAATACTTTGTTGAATGCGGATTCGAAAGTTGACGGCATTGTCTGCGTACATGACGGTGCGGCGGTAAAAGTATTGGATATTCTCAGAAAAAGAAAATTGGAAGCGCCCGCCAGCATTGGCGTTGTGGGCTTTGACGACAACGCCGCTTTTCTAAATGCATCCATGCCCCTGACCAGTATTCGTCAGCCGCTTCATGAAATAGGACAACAGGCAATTAATCTGCTGTTTGATAAAATTGAAGGTAAAACGGCAAAGACCGGGAATATTATTTTTACGGAACCGGAACTTGTGGTGAGGACCAGTTCTTTAAGGGCCTTAAAAACCAAAAACCGAAAAAACCAGAATGTGGAGGTATGTTATGTTTAAAAACCGGGAAACCAAAGACAAATTCACGCTCATTGAACTGCTCGTCGTGATAGCGATCATAGCAATTCTCGCTTCAATGTTGCTGCCCGCATTAAACAAGGCGAGAGAGAAAGGAAAAGCGGCAACTTGTAAAAACAATTTAAAGCAATTAGGAAAAGCATTTATAATGTATGCAGACGATTACAACGGCTTTTTACCGCCTGCCCTTGCCAATGGTACGCACTGGTGGTGTCGGAATGAAATTCTAGGACCTTATTTTGGTTATTTCAGAACCGGCGGGGGCGTTATGCACTGTCCAAGCAATGTGGGAATCCCCGCAAATCATGCCCAGTCAAATTATACCTTCAACGCCAAAGCCGAGTTGAAGAAACTGGCCAAAATCCTTAAACCGAGCGAAGCAATAATTCTTCCTGATTCTGCCTCGTTGGATCCTGCCCAATGGCTGGCATTCGATTCAGGTAACTGGTCTACAAGAGTAGGGCTGATAAGACATAGTAACGGTACCAACTGCCAATTTGTAGATGGACATGTAAGCTGGAAAAATGATTTTAATGCCGATAACGTAACCAAGGGATATTAAACGTGAATAATGAACAGCGTATTCCAA
>JBAYCO010000158.1:0-8303 GCA_041668685.1 Victivallaceae bacterium
ATTTCGAGCCATCAAAAGGCTCGACCAACGCTTTCGGCCGTTGGATCACCGAGCCGTTACATCCGGCTTTTTTCATAAAAGATTTGACAGTTCCTTTACTTTCCGTTAAAATAATAAGAATAAACGAAAAATACAAGCCGACTTACCGAAAATATATTCATCCGGACAGGCAGGCGATTTGCTTTAATTTCAACCGATACCATTTTGTAAAGGCATTAAAGAAGGGAATAACTTGATTTTATAGGAATTTGTTATTTGGACAGGATAAACAGGATATTACAGGATAAAATAAATGGCTTTAAGTAGCGCCGCGTCTCGATGAGACCGGCGAAATGCAACGTTGATGGGGTACATAATGTTGCTCTTTTCCGCTTTCATCGAAAGCCGGCCTACTTGAAATTACCGGCACAGCCGGTTAAGTTCAAACACGATAACCCTATAGACAATTCCGAAGCAGTTGCGAGTTTACAGTTTCAGCATGGTTCTGTAAGTATTAAGCTCGTATTCGAGTACCTGCCGGGCATGGCGGATTTTCCATTCCAAATGTTTCCGGTCGGTCATGTACTCCATGCTCGGTTCCCAGCCGAGACGGGAATCAGCTTCCACCCAGGGGATCAGTTTCTCGGCGTTGATTATTTCCTTTTCCAGCAATGCTTCTATTTCATCGACGATGGTCAAAGCCGTTTCGACATCACTTTCAAGCAGGAGTTTCTGATTCAGCAGCCACCACTGTTTACAATGCAGCGTTGTAACCAGGGCGGCAAGAATGAATTTGCCGAGGCCAAGCATTTTTCCGGCTTTGATTTTTTTGTTCACAGGCGTAAGTTCCAAAGCCTTTTCAAGCTCGTCAATACCGTTTTGCCATATATCTACGGCTTTTTGCAAAGCGTTTATTTCAACCGGATAGCGGATGGCTCCGGGGGACTGCTGTTCGTTTTCAAAAGGATGATAAAAGGTTTTGACGATACAACCGCCGAAATGAGCATGTTCAACACTCGGAACATCTATCACCTGTGAACCGAATGTCCGGGTAATATCCGGATGAAAAATAAACGGATAAGACGCGCCGATCCGCAAAGGTCCGTACTGGTCTTCATTGGCAACCGGGACAAAATTCATCGCTTCGCTCCAGAAACTCCAGGCCTTTACCGCATGAGGGGCGGCGGCTTTGCCGAAATCCCTGCCCGCTATCCGGTTCAGGATTTCATCAGCGCCAACCGCCGGCGTCCAGTAACGCCATTTGCTGAGTTCCCCGATCACTGAAGGCGTAAAACCGTAATGGTGCGATTCCATCAAGCCGCAAAGCCCCCAGTCGTCATGGGCTTTCAATATCGCGTCATGCCGTTTGCTCCACTGTTGAGGAACCGGGATATACGGAACCGTTCCAAAATCCCAGGTCATACCGCCGGTGTTGGCCATAGCATAAAGGCGGATATTCTTCTTCTTTGCGGCGGCGGCTTCACTGGCAAAATACTTGCCCGGTCCCGGAAAAGTTATCGAATAATCCATTACCGGCTTTACAACGTTCTCAACTCGAATTTGTTCGAACATTTCAAAAGTAACTTGAAGCGTAATGTCTTCCGGCAGTGAATTTATCAGCGCCAGGCGGTCTTTTTCGGGAGTGCAGCCCCAGTTGTAGGTCCAGAAAACAATTTCCGCTTCCGGGCTGTACTTCCTGACAGATGCTTTTACCATTTCCAGCCATTCCGGATAATCATAGCATGGCCACCAGCCGGAACTGGGTTTAAGCGGACGAATTCCTTCGTTCGGGGCATTCCATGGCTTCCCGGTAGTGTTCATCGTATCCCTGCTTGGGAACTCGCAGGATTCGCCCACCAGGATCACGCCTTTTGCCCGCGGACACGCCGCGAAAAGTTTGCCGTAAGTACTTTCGTAATATTCCGCGGCATCCTTTTCAGACGGGTGTTTGAGACTTTTCAGGTAACTGTAAAGATAAACGTCAATCCCGTACTTCGCCGCCCGGTCGATCAGGTCATTAAAATCCATATAGCCGACAGTAGTCAAGTCAGGCCCCTTGGCAAAAATCAGTATCGCGTCCATTCCGGCATGGGCGATGGCGTTCAGGTGTTCATCAGGGAACTCATCCATTCCCCAGCCGGAATGGATCATGCGGGGCGAAAACAAAGACTCCCGCACGATTTTGCCTTTTTCCAGTATCGGAGCTTCTTTGAGATTCATCAAATCCTCAATATAATATGCCCCCTGGGCCGCGCCGCGTTCGTTCGAACCGCAAACCAGTATATTATTTTCGTTCACTTGCAGGCAGTAACTTTTGGCCTCCGGCAGTTTCCCGGCAAAACTTTTCAGTTCATTGACAGTTGCCAGGATTATTGAGTTGTTTTGCCCAATTTGCGCCGCAATATCCGCAACCTTGCAAAGCATAACGGAAATATTCATACCGGCAAAGAAATAGTCCTGTAAATCTTTCGCTGTCGTTTCAAGCAGTTCTGAAGCGGCCGCATCAATCAAAATTTTCCAGCCGTTTTCAACCGTCAATTCATTATCTGAGGCTATGACGGAAAAATCCCGGCGGCCTTTCCGGTGTACCTGGTTTAAATCTTTCCTGAATTCATAAGGGCGTTCTTTTCGCATGATGTTTTTCCTAACCTTTTAAGTACTCTGTTAAAATTTCCACACTCATAACGGCGCCCGCTTCAAATGTTTCCGGGCAGCCGCCGGCGGCTTCTATTTCCATGAACCCTTTCGTATCCGTATAAACACTGTAGCGGACACCCTTATCGGAAGGCAAAGCTGTCGGCGGCGCGTCAATGATGTCAATATAACTCTGCCCATCGGGTAAAGCCGCCGCAGTTCTGCGAACTTTCATTTTTTTCGAGGGAAGCTGCAGTTCTATCCACGGCACATCAGCGCCTATTCCAATCTGGTAGCGGGCCCCGCCGTCAGTTTTCGTATGCCACATGCCGTTTTTTACGCAACGGCATTCGTCGCTGGGATCGTACATATCCCAGACCGCACTTTCGGACGTTTCAGGGAAAACAACTTCACAGCCGGGACAACAGTCAAACTGCGCCAGGCTCCAGGGAGTCAGGAGACATTCTTCGCGCGAAAGTTTTTCAACACCGATATATTCTATGGATTCGATAACTTTCACCGCCATTAAGCCGGAACTTTCGACGAGCCTGACGTCACGCCTGAAAATCGTCGGGATACCGCGCCCGGAAGCGTTTATCAAATCAACCTCGGCCTCAATCAGCAAACAACCGGCATCAGCCTTGGTTACTTTGTACTTCGCCCCGGTAAGGCCGGGCGGAACGCGCCAGTCGCCGGTAGAGTATTCATAGCCGAGACAGGTTCCTTCGGGAGCCGGCCAAAGGCCGTCGCCGCCGGGATTAAGGTATGCCGAACGGTCGGTTATCCCTTTTACCGCTTTCGGATTCACCCGGTTTACCACTTCTCCGCCGACAACGGTATACAAACGGCCTTCGAGATCAAGCCCGGCAATTACGCCGTTCTCTTCCGTTCCAAGCAAATAACAACGTTTACTGTTCTGTTTAAATAGTTCAATAAGTTCACGTCCTGTCATTATTTTCGTCTCCATTCATTCAATTTTCAATTATTACGTGCTTTCCCTGACCTCAAGATGCGGCAGCAGCCGCAAACGGGACAGGGAGTTATTTAATTTGCGTTCATGCAGCAAATACCTTATCGTCCTCCTGCCGAGTTCCTCATAATCAAGAACGACCGTAGTCAACTGCGGATAAAGATGGAGTCCGAGCGGCAGGCCGTCGCAACCGCAAACCGCGACATCCCCAGGTATTTTCAATCCCCGTTTCAGGATAGCCCGGTAAACTCCAGCGGCCATTTCATCGGTGGTGAAAACCGCGTCAAATTTGATTCCCCGCTCCAGAACCGAATCGATAATTTCACAAGCGCCTTCAGCAGTGAAATCGCCGTTGCAGATAAGTTCTTCATCCATTTCAAGCCCATGGACGCTAAGCGTTTCACGATATCCCTCAATCACTTCCTGCGTAAAAAAGTGTTCATCAAAACCGCAAAGCAATAATATCCGTTTTCTGCCTTTCGAGAGCAGATGACTGACCGCTATCCGCGCCGCCTGGACATTGTCAAAAGCAAAACTTTCACAAGGTATCTCCCGCGCCGAACTTCCCGGATCGTCCAGCAGTATCGCATCAGGTACGGCTTCCAGAAGGGAACGCAGATATTCCGGGCTGAACCCGCCGATAAGAACGGTTGCGGCAGCCTTTGAGTTCCGGATGTTCTCAAGCAGGGTCAGGAAATGTTCATAATCACCGCCGCAAGTCCTGACTACACAGTCACAGCCTTCTTTGGAAAGTCCGTTTTCAATTACGGCAAGAAGTTTTGAATGGAAAATCGAGATGCTTCTGCCCGTAATAGTGATAATCAACTCCACCGTTCGCGGTGTTTTATCCCCGCCCGCCGCCGGGCGTCCCAGCCTCGGACTGCGGATGTAGCCAAGTTCCTCCGCGGCCTTGACAATAATCCGGCGCGTACTTTCCCTGACGCAAGGATTATTGCGCAGAGCCCGGCTTACGGTCATGGCGCTGACTCCGCAGGTTTCCGCAATATAAGCAATAGAAATGTCTTTGT
Organism: Victivallaceae bacterium; assembly: GCA_041668685.1. Lineage (GTDB taxonomy): Bacteria > Verrucomicrobiota > Lentisphaeria > Victivallales > Victivallaceae > JAHOYW01. The sequence continues at coordinate 4,612 of JBAYCO010000158.1, forward strand.
TTTTTTTCATAAAATAAATTATACTGTATTAATCTGAAAATTTAACATAAATACTGCAACCGAGTAGGCCGGCTTTCGATGAAAGCGGCAAAGAGCGACGGTATATGGCATCGCAACGTTTCAGTTCGCCGGTCTCATCGAGACGCGGCGCTACTTGGGGCCGCAAATCAAATATAAGAAAAGTTTAAATTAAACATAAAACAAATTATAACATTTTCATTGTTAAAAGCAACAATCAAAGCAAAAAAATACGCGCAATCGGCTCATGGCAAATTGCGCGCAAAAATATTTATACGGATTTCAGGGCGTTAACCAAAGTGGTTTTATCCCTGAGCCCGACAAAATTTTCAACTATCTGGCCGTCTTTCATAACAAATAAAGCCGGAATGCTCCGGACGCCGAATTTGGCCGCCAGATCCTGTTCTTCCTCGATATTGACTTTGGCGACTACCGCGTCATCTCCCATTTCCGCGGCGACCTGATCCAGAATCGGGCCGAGCATCCGGCAGGGGCCGCACCAGGTAGCCCAGAAATCAACTAATACCAAACCTTTTGAGGTTATTTCTTCGAAATTATCGCTGGTCAGATGTTTTACTTCACTCATAATCGTTTTCCCTTGTAAATTTTGCGTTATTTAGAGAAGATAACCGTTTTATAGGGGTATGTCAACAGTATTTCAGAACTTTTGCTATATTTGAAGTCAATTCGGCGGCCTCGGCAATACCTTTTTCGATATCCGTACACTCGTTTATTTTCCTCATAACCGCGCTGCCAACGACGATCCCGTCGGAAAACCGGGCCAAATCTTTTGCCTTTTCCGGGGAATCTATACCGAAACCGACAACCACCGGAACCGGGCTCGCCGCCCGTATTTCCTTCATGCGTTTTTCCAGTTCGACATCAAAGTCCGCTTCGCCGCCGGTAACGCCTTTGGACGTAATGCTGTAAATAAAGCCTTTCGCGTCGCTGACGATTTTAACAGCGCGTTCAAGCGGAGTAGTCGGGGCGATCAGGGGGATCAAACACAAACCGTTTTTGTCCAGTTCCGGCAGGATTTCATCCCGGTGCTCATACGGCAAGTCAACCACCAGCAGGCCGTCAATACCTGCTTTCACGGCATCCGCCGCCAGTTTTTCGATGCCGTATGCCAGAATAACGTTGTAATAGGAAAACAAGATCATGGGGGCTTCGCTGTATTTGCGCAGCCTCGCCGCTTTTTCCAGCACTCCCGGCAGGGTTGTTCCCGACAATAACGCCTGGCGGGCGGACTCCTGAATGACCGCGCCGTCCGCCATCGGGTCGGAAAACGGCACTCCCAGTTCAACAATATCCGCTCCGGCATCGAGCAAATCCATAACCAGACACTCACTGGTATCCAGATCGGGACAGCCCATTGTTACATATATAACCAAAGCATCGCGTTTTTCCGCTTTGCACTTTTCAAAAGTTTTGCTTATTCTGTTCATTTTATTTTCCTGAATTTGAAGGGTTAATAAGATACTCGTTTAATTCATTCACCAGCAAGTGTACCGTTGTAGCGGGATTTGACCGGGATGCGGGCATCCCGCGATGAGTCATCAATAAGAGTTCAGAGTTCTTTACCGCATCAACCTGATGAGTTATCAACTTTCCATACATGTCAGGATCGTTCTTTTTGTACGTTTCTCCAAGGTGTCTGGAAAGAGAACTTTTGTAATTAGCTCGTGACATTGCGGTATTGCGATATTCAAAATGAAGCAGGTACCACAGCTCAAACGCCTCATTTGACCAGGCACAGCCCAATCCGGCGGCCTTTGCGCTTTTGATTGCATTATCAAAACGCCCTTTCGCTTTAAAACTATCACAGTCAAACACTACCCAAACCTTATCATAAGGCGTAGATGTTTTTAAACTTTTTTTTTCCATTTCTTTGGCGGATTCTACCAAAGAAAGAGTGTTTTTACCCTCACCTTCAATTTCAACTGTTACAAGCGCCTTGGGTAGTTCTTTAGAAAAACTCGTAAAATAATTTGGTTCAGTTTTTTCCCCTTCACATACTATTAGATAATACTTATGTTTTTTACGTGTATCCTCATTACGGGCGAGATTTCTTTTCTCCATTATTTTCAGGTATTTTTTACTCGGCATTACCGTCTCCCCATAATTTTTGAAAATCGCCGGGGAATGGAATAGCTCCATAGCGTCCGCGGATATAATCTCTTTCAAAAGAAGCGTCTTTTCGAATTTTTTTCCCTTCTTCTGTGTATTCGACTAGCGAATACAAGTCTGTAGCTTCACAACGGTCTTTTTCGGCAAACCATATTTGATCTCTGCGGAGAAGGTCAAGACTTAGCAAGTGAGTGTTATGTGTTGTAAATATCAATTGCGCGTTATTCGGATTTGTGATTTCGGAATTGAACAGCTTAATTATCTGAACAACCAACAAAGGATGCAGCCTTGCATCTAATTCATCAATGACAAGTATTTCTCCTTCAGCTAAACATTCTACAACAACTCCGGCTAAGTTGAAAAACTTCTTGGTTCCGGCAGATTCCCATTCATCAAAATCAACAAATTTATCATCAATAACGTTGCCTTTATCATCATATATATTATGTTTTGAAGAAATATCATCAATTCCGTCTTCAACAATAGATTCTTTAAGTTTTTGAGGCATTTTTTGGGGCAAATCACCAATATCAACATCTCGATGTTCGATATTAATATCTCTTATGGCCAAGTCTGCTTGTCGCATTAAATTGATTATTGCCTGTTTCTTTTTTCCATCATTTAACAAGAGGCGTTCAGTATATCCACGGTACCGGCGGTCATATTCACCGGAAATAAAGTTAAACTGCTCAAACCATTCTTGTATAGTCAGTGCAGTGGCAATATTAAATTGTGCACATACCGATAAAAACAAAGCACTATCTCGGGTAAACTTCTTGAGTTTTTCGGCATCCCCAAAATCCTTATACACTTCTATTTCATCATTTTCCCGGAAAAACAATGGCACATCTTTAGTTTTTCTGCAATGTAATAGCCATTCTGTTACAATCTTCTTTTCTGTTGCTTCAAAACCATATCTATATTGAACACCATCCGCGATAAAACAAACTTCTAATTTAGATGCTTTGTCAGCAACTGAATCTGAAAGCTGAAAACTTTTTACCGGTAAAAGTTTTTTTGCATAGCTTTCACGAGATGAAAACATGACAACAGCCCGCATTCTTTTCATGGCAAGCACTAAATTTGATTTACCACTGGCATTTGCCCCATAAATAGCGGCGCTTTTCAATAGTTTTTGTCCTGAGGCCACAAAAACATTTTCCGGACATTCCGAGATTGAAGCCGCCGTCATATTTAAAGTTTTCTCGTCCTTAAATGAGCGAAAATTCTCATAACTGAAACTAATAAGCATAATACCACCTTTTGCAAAATTATCGTATTGATAAAGCAAAAATATATTTAAAATTATATAATGTCAATCCTTTTTGAGATATTTTCTCAAAAAAAACAAACTTTTTGCAAAAAATGCAAAATCATTCGCTGTTCATTTCCTTGTATTCTTTGACGCTCTGCATGTCTTTGTCGCCGCGTCCCGATAAATTGACGATTATTATGTCGTCTTTCGACAATTTAGGAGCGCGCCTGACCGCTTCGGCAACGGCATGCGACGATTCGAGAGCCGGGATTATTCCCTCTTTCAGGCA
>JBAYCO010000159.1:0-8301 GCA_041668685.1 Victivallaceae bacterium
AAATAGCGGTGTTCCGGGTACCTGATCTCGATTTCCTGCCTGGACATGCGCGTCCATTCATCGGCATCCTGTTTGAGGATACTGAACCAGTCAACGTTCTGGAGAAACTGCGACAGGCGCACCCGTTCGATATCGTCGGGAAGTCCCAGCAGTTCAGCCGCCGCACGATTATGATAACGGATATGCAGACTGCGGTCCACAACCAGGATGCCTTCTTCAACCGCGTTAAAAATCGTTTCAAAAAAACCTTTTTCACGGGACAGGTGGAGAATATACGCTTGCAGGCTGTTCGCGTCTATGCTGTCAACCCGTTCAATAAAACGGTCGAGAAAACTTTCTTTTTTTTTCTTTAAAATCATATATAGCCGCACAGAAATTTAAGTTTATGTAAATAATGACACTATTATCTCCAAAATCAAGTTCCGCTGAATATTTTGCCGCAAAACACATGCCAATACGCAAAAAAATCATTCAAAAACCGTAATTTAATTGTTTTTTCCCCTGAACTGCTGTAATATAAACTGTGTAGAGTTTTTATTTTAGGTTTTTACTGATAAGAAGGGGTTAAGCGCATGGAAGTTTTTCATGATTTTATACTCAACTTTTCTCTGTCAATTATTTTGTTTTTCGCATATTCCAAGATTTTCAAATATTTTGACGGGAACTACTATAAACAACTCCTGAACGGTCTCATTCTCGGCGGCATGAGCATTCTAGTCATGAGCTTTCCGTTTCGTTTGATGCCGGGAATAATCTTCGATACCAGAGCTATAATACTCAGCATAGGCGGGCTGTTCGGAGGCCCGGTGGCCGCAATTACAGCAGCGGCGGCGGCAAGCGCCTACCGCGTATATGAGGGCGGAGCAGGAACCGTTATGGGTATAGCTATTATTATATCTTCGGCTTCTCTCGGAACCGCTTTTTATTATCTCCGGAAAAAAAATCTTTCCGCAATGAACAATGTAAATATCTATCTGTTCAGCCTGATCGTTCACATCGCAATGCTGTTCTGCTCTTTAATGCTGCCGGCGGAAGCCGTCTTAAAAGCTATACGCCTGCTCGGCATCCTGATTCTGGTCGTTTATCCGTTCGTCTCATTCGCCATCATAAATCTCCTGCGGGAAAAAGAACACGGTTTATCCCTTGAAGCAAGCCTCTTTAAAAGCCTGAACGATTATCAGGATATCGTAGACAATTCATCCAGTATTATCATGCGCATCGCTACCAACGGCACGATAAAATTCATAAATAAAGCAGGACAGCGGATTTTCGGCTACAGCGAAAAAGAAATGCTCGGAGAAAATATTTACACGACGCTTATTCCCATCAAGAAAGAAGAACTCAGTATGGATTCAGTAAGAACCGTTGCCAATGACCCGCTCAGTTATTCCTGGAGCGAAACTGAAAACCGGAGAAAAGACGGCGGCAGGCTCTGGATCGCATGGAATAATAAAACGGTTTGCGATAAAAACGGGGATGTGACGGAAATTTTATCTGTCGGCGTTGATATAACTCAACAGAAAATGCTGGAATTTGAATTAAAAAATCAAAACCGTGAACTCGCACGTCTCCACCGCCGCTATAAATTGGCCGCCGGCACTTCGCAAATAGGTATATGGGAGCTTGACCTGAGCAATAATAAATTTACCTGGGACGATTCAATGTACACTCTTTACGGCCTGGAAAACAAAAAAATTGAAAACTGTCACGAAGCGTGGCTTAAGAGACTGCACCCGGATGACCTGGAGCGAGTTAAAAAGAAATTTGAACTTATACGCACAGGTGAAAAGGACTTTGACAGTCTGGAATTCAGGATAATACGGCCGGATAAGGAAGTCAGGAACATAAAAGCTTTCGCAAAAGTTTTCAAAGATGACAAAGACGCGCCGGCCTCCCTGCTCGGAGTCAGCTACGATGTCACCGATCTGGTCAATATCCGGAAAGACCTGCAGCAGCGCGAATATGATTACCAGATGCTCTTTGACAATATGACAGTCGGCCTTGCCTATCACAAAATGATTTATGACAAAGACGGCAAACCGTACGATTATGAATTTCTGAAAATCAACCCTGCCTTTGAAAAAATGACCGGAATATCCTCGAAAACAGCAATCGGGAAAACGATCAGGGAAATAGTGCCCGGCGTTGAAAAATATTGGGTTGAAGAATACGGGGAAGTAGCCGAAACACAAAAACCGCTGCATTATATAACTTATTTCAAAGATATCGGAAAAATATTCGATGTGTGGGCTTTTTCTCCCCAGAAAGGTTACTTTGCCGTTATAGTCAGCGACATAACCGCCCAAAGAGAAATGGAGCGAAGAAGGGATTTTTCAAACAAAATACTTGCCGAATTGAATCATGAGTTCAAGGATGTGGATATCATCCGAAAACTGGCGGATATGTTTAAAGAATTTTCGGGAGCGGACGCAATTGGAATACGGCTTAAAAAAGGTGAAAATTACCCCTATGTAGTGAGTGATTTCAAAGAAAAATCATCGAAAAATCTTTGTCTCTGTCAGCCGACAGAACACGATGGCATCCATCGTGACGCTCAGGGACAGTTGCGGTTTGACTGCCTGTGCGGTTCGATATTATCGCAGAAAATCAAGACTTTTGACGCCTCTGAAATCACCCCGAAAGGCAGTTTCTGGACAAACCAGGTTTCTAATATAAACCATTTATGCGCAGCAGGCAACAAAGTCTGCTGTTTAAGCGGCTTCAATTCCCTGGCGCTCATCCCTATACTGCATGACGATGTTCCTATAGGACTGATCCAGCTAAATTATCGCGATCCAAATAAAATAACGATTGAACTAATAGAGCTTTTTGAATCCATAGGACAAAGCATAGGCATAGCTTTTTCGCGACTCAATAACGTTAAGAAACTGGAAGCGGCGCGGGAAGAAGCCGAAAGCGCCGACAAAGCGAAAAGTGAATTCCTGGCAACCATGTCACATGAAATCAGGACCCCGCTTAACGGGCTCATCGGTTTTTCAGGCATCGTGGAAAAAATGCTGCGCCAGAGCAAGACTTGCGAACAGCGCGACAAACTCCTTGAATATCTGGGAATAATAAAAACCTGCGGCCAGAATGTAACGGAACTGATAAATGACATTCTGGAACTGGCAAGCATTAACGCCGGCGATACGGAAGCCATGCTTGAAGAATTTTCCCCGGAAGAAATAATCAAGGAAAGCAATGAAATCCTGGATTTTAAAGCCAAAGAAAAAAATATTAATCTGTTTTTTGAACATACCGACTTGCCCCTGAAAGTGCTCGGAGCTAAAAGACAGCTCAAACAAATATTATTTAACCTGATCGGCAATTCGATAAAATTCACAGACAAAGGCAGCGTCAAGGTAAAAGCCGATTACAATGACGGCAACTTACTTGTAGAGATCAAAGATACCGGAATCGGAATACCGCCGGATATGCAGGAAAGAATACTGGAACCATTTACCCAGGTTGACCAGTCGTCAACCAGGAAATACCGGGGTACCGGGCTGGGCCTGACAATTGTCGTGAGAACCCTGGAAAGCCTCAAAGGCGCCCTGGATATCCAAAGCGAACTGGATAAAGGAACAACTATATCCTTTTCTTTCCCGGTAAAAGTTATCCAGAACCGTAAAATCGAAGAACCGCCGCCGCATAAATTTACCCCTCTCAGTACAAATTCCAATATTCTGGTAATCGAGGATGATCCGGTATCAATTCTCTATCTGAAGGAAATCCTGAAAAGTTCCGGAGCCAATTATAAAACAGCCGGCTCCTACCGTCAAATGCAGGAAATATGCGATACGGATTTTGTCCCCGATATTGCCCTTATTGACATATCGCTTCCCGGAGAAGATGGTTTCGAATGCCTGAAATGGCTGAGAAATAAATTCCCCGACCGGAAAATCAAATGCATTGCCCAAACCGCGCATGTCATGCCCGAAGACGCGAAACGCTATGAAAACGCTGGGTTCAATGCCTTTATCGGCAAACCGTATAACCACGAAGAACTCATAAAACTGCTGCAAACCTGACTTTCGCCTCTTTCCCGAATAAAAAACAGATACCGCTGGACAAATACGGATTTACAGCTAGTATAATATAAAATTCCTGAAATAAGTTTAAGCGCAATACTGATGCCGGTATTCATTTTTTGGTAATCCTGGCGTGTTGCCCGGAATGAAAGAGAAAACTGAAAAATTTTATGGAGAAAATAACATATGAAACATGCTTTACTGTCGGTATTCTGTCTGCTTTTTTGCACCGTCGACCTGTATTCCAGGGACACGATCAAGTGGGAGGACGACATTCCTGAAATAAAAATCAAGGCAAACGGCCTGTTCAGCAAAAAAGAGGATCCGAAAGCACGGAATTCCCAAAAAACTCCGCCCGGCACTATCGCCCGGGAAATCGCGGTTGACAATTACCGTTTCAAATGGCAGCCTCAATGGAGTTTTGCCGGACTCGGAGGAGCCATCCTGCCCTTCGCGCTTGAAAGCAGTGATGAAAGCGTTCTGGGAATAGTCGAAACCCTGCCGCAGAAAGACGCTCCGTCGAGCTCAATAATAGCTTTCATCAGCCTTGCTGATTTCGCCGTTATCAATTACACGGTCATGAAGGGCAAAAACGTCCGCAAATTCTGTTTTGTTCCATTTTCCCAGAAAATAGTATGCCTCATAAAATCCCCGTATAATAAATATTATCCCGAACCGAAATTTCAATTGCAGACAATAGACACCCATACCGCGAAAGTCATTTCATCCACCCCCATGTCAAAAGAGGAACCCATCGAGCTTTGCAGCAATGGAAGCAGTGTCTTCGCCGCGTTCAGGGATTCGGACCAGATAAGGGTATATGATACTGATAAGCTTTCCGAATACAAAAGTTTTCCGGCAGTCACCAAACCAGCCGTCCTGAAATGCAGCCGGGACGGGAAAAAACTGTTTGTCGCCGGCAGCAGTGAAATCCGTTTTTTTGATATCGAACAGCAAATCATTCCGGAAAAGGAAATAGCGCTGCCGGCCTTTTTCAGTCCGGACAAAGCAGTTCTCTGCACCAATAACGCGTCAAAGTTTCTGCTTTCGGTTTTCGGGGGCGACACTTATTTTTATAACGGTGAAAAATTCATAAAAATCTGCAAACGTACGGATTCGGACGTTGCCTGGAGCGCGGCGGGAAGACATATCCTTGTCGGGCATCCGAAAAATTCCAGCATTGCTTCCTACAAACCAGACAAACCGGACACTCCGGAAGCACAGTTCCGTTTCCAGAAACTGCGGCCGTATACCAACGGCAAATTATTTAAGATAATCACTCTTCCGCGCGGCGCCGCCGGAATCGCCATCCTTGATAAACGCGGCGCATTATGTCATTTCACCCACAAGCGCAACCGCTGGAAAAAAGAAATAATAATAGAACAATCGGAGCCCCGGTAGAGCGGCAGAATACCATTGTCTTTATTAAGTTTTTAATACCCCGTCCTTTGGGCGGGGTCATAGTTTTTTGGTTTTACCATTTCCATAAATTGTTCTGCAAAATCTTCTGCCATCCAACCTTTAGTCCCGCACGGCTAGAGACAGCCGTGGCTACACCGGGAAACTCTGCATGTTGAGAAACAGATGTAGCCGCCCCTGTCCCCAGGGGCGTAGGAAACGTTGCATGAGAGTTAAACTCTGAAATTCCATTAGCGTCTCTTGCTCCCCTGTGGGGAGTTTTTTCAATGCCGGGCTCTATGAGCTCGGTTTTTTACTTTTGCTCAATTCTTAATTTTCTTTTGAATCTCAATGATTTTTTCCGCAAAAAAACTTGTAGACGATGTTAATCAGTAAAATTTGCAATAAATTCAAGCATATCGGAAAAAGCTTGTTTCTGCTGACGTCTGGTCAGGTCATAGAAAAAACCGTGTTCGGCATTTTCATAGTTTTTTATCAGACACGCGGCTCCGAAAGAACGGAGCTTTTCGGCAGCTTCCAAGGTATAACGGTGGGGAAACATGTGTTCGTCCGAAGCGTTCATGAAAAACAACGGCTGGGTTCCGGCATTGATATATTCCATGGGCGCAAGCCTTTTATAAACTTCAGGATGTTCCCTCCATGAAACCCCGGCGATTCCCTGCATTGAGTTCCAGATTTGCGGAAAAATATCCTCCCAAGGTTCAAAGAACATCGGAACGGCTTGAAAAACACTGCCGAGCGGCCTGACCCATTCATTTTGCGGCGACCTGCCGTTAAACTCCAGTTCCTCGCCGCATTCGCCTGGGGCGGCAAGCGCCAACAGGGCGCTCAAGTGGGCTCCGGCGGAACTTCCGAAAGTAACCGTTTTCAAAGGCAATTTGCGTTCTTTGAGGAAGGAGATGAAATAATCGTAGGCATGGCGCAGATCGGTTAACTGGTTAAAAGCGTTAACTCCCGCCAGTCGATAATCAAATGAGGCGCAGATAAAACCGTGATCACAAAAGCCTTCCATTATTTTATGCATTTCCTGACGGCTGCCGGCTCGCCAGCCGCCGCCGTGAACAAATATTACAGATATGTCTTTACTGTTATTTGCAGGCTCAAATATATCCAGCCCGCGATCAGTAATAATCGGCTTATCGAGGTAAATTGATTTGTATTCAAAAGTCATTGAAGTATCCCTGTAACTTACTTTAATTAATTGACGGGAAATAATAATATTAACGAATGATATTTATTATTGAAAATATTCAACGCCGTTTAATCCGTAACGCCGAGTTCGGCCAGGAGATTGTCGGCATATACCGAAGCTCCCAGATCGTTGGGATGAATATTATCCACATAATATTTCGGATCGTCCGGCACCAGTTTCGCGCCTTCAATTACTTTCACCTTCGGAAAATCTTTAGCGGCTTCGCGTAATACTTTCCGGTAATCCTCAAGGAACAAACCAATGCTGTTCGGATTAGTACGCAGCGCCCAGGGAATAGGGGTAATTAGAAATATTTCGGCATCCTCGCGGGCGCTTAAAGTATTCAGCATTCCCATAGCCTCATCCTTAAACGCATCCAGAAAACGGTCCTGACTGAAGTCATTGACGCCAAACGCGACAAAAACCTTTTGCCATTCCAGTTCCATCAGGAGCGGCGCGATTTCCTGCTGCATGGTTGCTCCGCCGACCGCTACATTGTGGAAATCCGTTTTCAAAACCGCCGCCACCTGTGCCGGATATGTCAGGGCCGGAGTTGTTACCGTCATTCCCTGCGTTATCGAGTCGCCTGTGAATAATATCCGCTCCGGCTTTTCAGGCATGACTTCCAGCATGGAACCCGGATCAAGGACAATACCTTTAACAGCGCATTCCGCCATCGACGGCAAAAATATCTCGACGGTCTTTTCACCTGTTCCCGGAAGTTCGGTACTGAAACTGAATTCTTCGACATGCGTATCCGGACTGAAAGTCATTTTGCGTTCCCCGTTTACAATAACGTCGATAGTGAATATCGGCCGTGAAAATTTACCGTAAAGAACTTCCATAGCCAGGGATTCGCTGTCCGTAACAAAACCGATCCTCACTCCGGAAGTGTTCAGCGCCCGGATCATAAGCGCCTCATTGTCACTGAAAAAATTATTCAGACCATCCGTCATCCGGAAAAAGCGGTAAGCTCCGTCATGATATTCATAAGAAGCAACCCCGAAAACAAAACCGTCATTATCAAGAAGATTGATTTCCATTACCGATCCTTTTATTTTTTATTTATTCATTCGATATGAACTTAACCGGCTATGCCGGGAATTTTCAGTAGTCACGAGTGCGGCCCCGCACCGTGACCGGTAAAGTTTATATCCGCCTTTAAAGGTTCTCTATGCCGGAGCAAGGCTGCGCCGGGAATTTTCAGTAGTCACGAGTGCGGCCCCGCACCGTGACCGGTAAAGTTTATATCCGCCTTTAAAGGTTCTCTGTGCCGGAGCAAGGCTGCTCTCGGCACTACTTTAAAAAGCGGGATGCTTGAGCTACATTATTAGTGTATGCAGCGAATTAACGCGCCAACTGCCGTCCCCGGACTTGAGCCCGGTCAGGCAAATAAACACTTCGCCATTTTTTATTATTTTATTTTTACGCAGCAAATCCTTCAACAATTCCAGTGATTTCTGCGCACCCTCTGTATTTTCCGGGTGTTCCCCGTCCAGCAGCAACGGCACCACCCGATTATAAGCGGCCATGCGATAATAAACTGCCTCGGAGTAAGTCGCCGCGTAAATTTTCGTTTCAGGGCGGTATTTTGACAGAATCGCCACACTCTGCCCGGTGCTGGTCAGAACCGCGACAGCTTTTTCATTAAGCTCATGC
>JBAYCO010000160.1:0-8271 GCA_041668685.1 Victivallaceae bacterium
AAATTTATATTTTCCGGCGCGGTGCGGCGTCCGAAACCGTTCGCTATTTCCGAGGACTGACGCTGTTCGATCGGGATTTTATCGCCGCAGTCCAGAGACATATCGAACGTGGAATAAGGCGCGGCAACATAAAACGGGATATTATGGTATTTTGCCAGCACGGCCACCCCGTAAGTCCCTATTTTGTTGGCGGCGTCGCCGTTGGCGGCGATGCGGTCGGCGCCGACGATCACCAGGTCGATTTTGCCTTCCTTCATCACCTGTGCCGCCATATTGTCGCAAATGGCGGTGACGTCGATTCCGGCCTGGTTGAGTTCCCACGCGGTCAGGCGCGAACCTTGGAGCAGGGGACGGGTTTCATCGGCATAGACTTTTATTTTCATCCCGGCTTCATGCGCGATATACATGGGGGAAAGGGCGGTACCGTAATCCCCGGTCGCCAGGGCTCCCGCGTTGCAATGAGTCAGGATGCCCATGCCGTCATGGAGCAGGGATTTGCCGTGCATGCCGATAGAACGGCACATCCGGATGTCTTCGTCAAGGATATCCAAAGCGCTTTTCAGCAGGGTGTTTTTCTGTTCTGCGGGACTTGCGGCGTTTGAAGTTTTAAGCTCGGCCATGCAACGGTTAAGGGCCCAGAACAGGTTTACGGCCGTAGGCCGGGATTCAGCCAGCCGGTCGGCGGTTTTTTGCGCGAAGGCGATGAGTTCACCGGAGGAATTAAGTTCAGTTCTCCTGACTGTCGCGGCAAGGCCGAGCGCGGCGGCGCAGCCGATGGCCGGAGCTCCCCTGACCGCGAGCCTTTTAATGGCGTCGAATATGCTTTCCGTATCGTCCAGTTCAATATATTCCAGCTTTTCCGGCAGAAGAGTCTGTTCGATAAGGCGGAGCTTTCCGCCTGAAGCAGTGAGTTCTGGAACATAGCGCCTGTAAATTCCGCCTTCGGAACTTTTCCAACTTACCGGATCAAGCATAAAAGTGGCCTTTTTCAGTTATCAGTTAAAAGTTACTAATTGCCGGTCTGACGACCGGCGCTCCCGGCTGTTGCAATTCGTGATTTTAAATTATTTATAATCAACGTCTTTTTTGGCTTTTGAGCCGCCGGTTACGTATATTTTGCCGTTCGGTCCCCGGACTAAAGCGGGAATGCTCTGGGTGCGCTTATATACGGATTCTTCGTCGATTTTGCCGTTGACGTCCACGACCAGGTAAACAAATATTTTGGGAGACATCGGAACCAGGAGATGCAGCCGGCTGATTCCGTCAATTTCATGGCTTATACGCTCTTCGCCGAGTTCATAACTCAGGAAAATCACACTGTAAATACGTCTGGTGTCGTCGATTACCAGGTAATTGCTTTTCTGGCTGCCTTCGGACAACGTTACCAGTTTATAATTGCGTTTCGCTACTTTACCTTTCTTTTTCGGCGACATGAATTCAGGTATGCCGACGATTTTTTCCCAGGCAACCGAGCCTTTGTTGACCTCAAAGGTGACGTCATTTGACCGGTACAGATCCTCGAACATATTATGTTCGATAAAGGCGTACATGCGATATGTGTTGCATCTTTTCAAATCGTAGAAACGGCTTACCGGGATAACGAATTCTTTGCTTTGGCCGGCTTCTATGATGATGCCTTGCATGGGATAAGACTGTTCCTCGTTGAAAATATTCACCGGATTGCGGTTCCGGTCTATGATCTTGAACAAAAGCCTGCCCTTGAGACGTTTGTTATTGCCGAAAATTACGGCGTGTCCGCTATTGTTGCGGATGTTGACTTTGGCGTATACGACTTCATACTGGAGGTAATTTGAACGGTTCATTTTCAGCGACATGGCAAGTTGGGCGCCGGCCAGGAACGCGTTGGCGGCGAATATCAGGGAAAGAAATATTTTCAGTTTAATTTTCATGCTTTTCTCCGCTTTTTAAGTAATCGTTTAATGTACCAGTGAGTTTCGAAATGTCAAGATTATGACAGGAATAGCTGCCGTCCGGGCAGTCCCGTTTCAGGCATTTTATACATTTAAGCTTATTCTGGAATATATAGTGAAAATCCCCGTAGGGCCCGGTTTTTGCCGGGTCGGTCGGTCCGAATACGGCGAATACGGTTTTGGAGAATGCCGCGGCGACGTGAACCGGGCCGCTGTCGTTGCTGAAAATGAAACGGCAGCGGCGTATTGCTTCGATCATTTCACCGACACTGGTGTCACCGGCGATTGAGACGAGATTTTCGCAGGCGGCCGAATTTATGATCCGCTCGGCAATAACCCGGTCGTCGGGAGCTCCGATGATCAGGATTTTCCATTCCGGGTTTTCAGCGAGGAAAGCTTTGGCGATACCGGCGAAAAATTCCGGCGGCCAGCGTTTGCTGTTCCAGCGCGCTCCCGGAATCATTCCAAGCAGTTTGTCGCCGGTGTTTATGTTGTGTTTTTTTAAAATCGCGCTCAAAGGTTCCCTGAACTCTTTGACTTCCGGCAGCGCGGGGAGGGTTGCCGGGGCCTTTAGACCGGTAATTGCCTCCGCGAGGGCGATATTCCGGTCAACGGCATGGACGCATTTGGGGGGGATGCTGATTTTTTTCCTGTAGGCCAGCCGGGCCGCTGATTCCCTGGGCAGGGCGAAGCCGACGGTTTGAGACGAACGGCAAAGCGAAGTGAAAATGGCGCTTCTCAAAAGGCCCTGGAAATCGACGATCAGATCATATTTTTCTTTTCGCAGGTCATTTATTACTTCCAGGAAAGCGGGCAGAAAGGATTTGACCTTGTTCATTCGGCGGCGCGGAAAATTTATCACACGATTTATTTTTACCGGTGAATACAGGAGCGCGTCTTTCAGTTCGGGACGTATGAACCAGTCGAACTGTGCTTCGGGAAAAGCATCGCGCAGCAGCGCCGCTGCCGGGAAACAATGAAATATATCGCCGAGGCTGCTGGGTTTGACAATTAATATTTTATCGATTTTCTTATTTTTCAGACAAGTCATGATTGTTTTGCCGTGAAATACAAATTATGCGGAAGCACGGGCTAATTGCCGGTTTCAAGGCGCAATGCGAGCCTTTCCGGCAGGCCGGCGGCCAGGATTTTTCTTTGCGCTGAAGCCACGTCATAAGGTATGCGGTGTCTGGTGACGGTTTTTTCATCAGAATCGTAAATGGCGAATGAAGCGCGCGGATCACGGTTCCGGGGCTGTCCGATGCTGCCGACATTGAATAAATATTTAAATCCGGTCTGGATGGAAATAGTAAGGCTGTCAGTTTCATTTACATTTTTCGGGAAAACCCCGTCTTCCGGATCGTATGCCCAGCCGGGAATTTCATCAATGGGGTTTTCGGTCATGGTCGATATCGGCTTCTTGCAGAAGGCTATCGGGACATGCGAATGACCGCAGAAACATAACTGGGTGAACTGGTAGGCAAAATTATCCGTTGCATGGTGAACGTCAAAAATATATCCCCAGTTATCGGGAGAATCCAGTGTTGCGTGGACAATCGTTATATTTGATCCCTGAACGGTTGCCCGGTAGGGCAGATTTGCCAGCCAGCTCAACTCCGCTTCCGAGAGCTGGTCTTTTGTCCATAAAACGGCTTTTTTGGCGTGGGGGTTGAAGCCTTCGAGGGATTCGTCATTGTTGGAAGCGTATTCATCGTGGTTGCCTTTGACGACGGCGACCGGTTTCAATTCGCGCAGCATGGCGATGCATTCGCCGGGCTCCGCGTTGTAACCGACTATATCGCCAAGACATACATATTTCTCGACATTTTCTTCCCTGCATTTGTCCAGCACAGCGCCGAACGCGTCAGTATTTGCATGGATATCGCTCAGAATCGCATATTTCGCCATCTAAAACCAAAGTCCTTTATTACTTCTCCAGAATGAGGGAATTAACCGGATAATTGCCAAGGCCTTGTCTGCCGTTGAGAAATCCCAGCTCAATGACAAATTCAATCCCGATAATTTTCGCTTTAAGCTGTTCCAGCAGTCTTGCGGCCGCAGCAATAGTTCCTCCGGTTGCCAGCAAGTCATCCAGTAATAAAACTTCGGCTCCGGCAGGTACAGCGTCGATATGAACTTCGATTTCGGCAGAACCATACTCCAAGTCATATTTTTCAACATATGTCTTATAAGGAAGTTTACCTTTTTTCCTGATCGGGATAAATCCGCATCCCAGCTTCGCGGCCAGGGCGCCGCCGAAAATAAATCCGCGCGCGTCAACGGCGGCGACATAGGCGGGGGGAGAATCAATATATTTTTCCGCAAGCAAATCAATTGCCAGTCTGAAAAGTTCCGAGTCCTGAAGAATAGGAGTTGTGTCTATATAAATAATACCTTCTTTAGGAAAATCAGGTATTCTGCGCAACGCCTTTTCTAATTTTTCTGCACTCATCAAACGTATCCCGTTTTCAGTTAAAACAAAGCGCGGCAGTGGAATAAGCCGGATTCTGTTCCTTTTTCAAGGCGACAGTCATCTATCTAAGCGACCAGAACCCGGAACTCAAACGCCGCGAGCAACGGCTCATTCCCTATTTGGTCTTGCAACAGGATGGGTTTACACTGCGGCGCCGTTCTCACGAACGCCCGGTGGGCTCTTACCCCGCCTTTTCACCCTTACCAGGTCACTTTAAATTAAGCGGCCGGGCGGTATGTTTTCTGTTGCACTTGCCTTCCTGTGGCGTATAGTCCACAGTATCCTTCTTTAACAAAAGGAATCCCTGCTCTGTGTAGTCCGGACTTTCCTCCCGCAAAAAAAGCGGGCGACTGCCTACCACTACCGCTACCAGATTTTTAATATAGTACTCAGGAAAATTTTATCAAGGAAATAATTAATAAAAAAAACAAAAAGAAATCGGACGCGTCCGACCTTCCGACGCGTCCGACAATTGAGAATTTCTAGCCGAGATATTCTTCGACGTTTACCGGATTGGCGATTACCGGAGCGTTCGACATTTTATTGAAGAGCTCCTGCAGTTCATCCGGGCCCGCCGTCAGCGGCAGGGCTGCCTGGCCGCCCTCCGCGGCTGAACGGACGATACCCATCATTATTTCGAATCCCGCATAAGCGTTGGCGAAACAACAGTCATGGACTTTGCCGTCGTTGAGCCAGTTGGCTATGTCCTGAATATAATAAGGCATGTCGAGTTCATAATTCATGGCGCCTTCGCCGCTCTGAACTCCATCTTTAGTTACCGCGCGCCAGCCGCCGTTGGTCAGGACTTCAGCGAAGCCTTCGGTTCCCTGAACGCAAATGCGGTTTTTACCCCACCATTTCGCCACTTCGGGCTGATCGGGAGCGCCGGCCCCGCATTCCACGTAGCCGCGTACGCCGTTGGCGTATTGAATAAAGCCGCCGATGTAATCCGGTGACGGATGGTTGTCGTTCTGTTTGCCCTTTCCGGCGGCCTGGCCCATGACCCAGGTCACTTTTTCGTAATCGTTATACCAGCACATGTAATCGATCATGTGAGTCATCATGTGAGTCATCCAACCGGTGGCGCAGGCGCTTATCGTCTCAATGCGTCCGAGAATTCCGGAAGCGGCGATTTGTTTGACTTTCTGGTAATGTTTGCCGTAACGGTGCTGGTGGCTGACTACCGCCATGATGCCGGAGTTTTCGATGAGCGCCTTGATTTTGAGCGCTTCATTGAAGTTTTCGCCGATCGGTTTTTCGAACGCCACCAGTTTGGCGCCGCAGTCGACGGCGATCTTGACCATGTCATAGCGCAGTTTCGGCATGGTGCAGAAACAGAAAACGTCAGGTTTTACCTGAGCCGCTATTGCTGCCGCATCGGAACCTTTGACGACGTTATCCAGGCCGAGCGTTTCCGCGGCTGAATCGAGCATATCCCGACTGATGTCGCAAATCGCGACGACTTCGAAATTTTCATTGGCCTGAAAAGCGGCGGCATGATGTTTGCCGCGTTTTCCCATGCCGACTACCATAACTTTATATTTTGCCATAAGACTTTCTCCAGATTTTATTGACATAAAAAACGGGGCCGAAGCCCCGTTATGTACCTTAAGCAGCCTTAAGCGTTAGCTTTGTCCCATTCGAGGACTTTTTCGATAACGTAAGCCTGTTCGTCAGCCTGGAGTTCCGGGAACATCGGCAGAGATACGCAGCATGCGGCGTTCTTTTCGACGTTTTCCAGAGAGCCGGAGATACGGCATTCCTTACCCCACGGAAAGCCTTCCTGCTGGTGGATGGCGATGGAGTAATGAGTTTTGGCGTCGATACCGTTTGCCTGGAGGAAATCAACCAGGGAATCCCGTTTGGAAGCGTCTTTCACTTCGATAACGTAGAGGTGATATACATGCCGGAAACCGGGCGTCGCGTACGGAAGATCGAAAGACTTGCAGTCTTTCAGGGCTTCGTCATATTTGGCGGCAAGCGCGATGCGTTGATCGGTCCACTTCGTGATGTGGTTCATTTTGGCGCTCAGGATACCGGCCTGGAGGTCGTCGAGACGGCTGTTGAAGCCGAAACTGTGCTTGTTGCGGGCTACGGAACCGTGGTTGCGGAGTCTGCGTACGGCTTCATTGATTTTGTCGCAATTGGTGAAAACCATGCCGCCGTCGCCGAAACATCCGAGGTTTTTCTGGATGATATAGCTGGTGCATACGGCGTCAGAGAGTTCACCCTGTTTGAAATCGTCGCCGTAGCCGTCAATCCCCTGGGCATTATCTTCGATAATATAGAGGTTGTGTTTGTCGGCAATCGCACGGATGGCGCGCATGTCGGCGCACTGGCCGTAGAGGTGTACCGGGACGATAGCTTTGGTTTTTTCGCTTATTGCGGCTTCAACGGCTTTCGGGCAGATGCATTTGGTTTTCGGGTCGCAGTCAACCAGAACGACGGAGGCGCCGGCGATCCATCCTGCTTCGGCGGTGGCGAAAAAGGTGTTGGCGTTAGTGATGATTTCATCACCGGGGCCGACGCCCAGCGCCATTAAGCTCAACCAGATAGCGTCTGTGCCGTTGCCGACGCCGATGGCATGTTTGGAACCGAAGTATTCAGCGGCTTGCGCTTCAAACTTCTTGAGCATTGGTCCGAGTACGAAATTGCCGCTCATGATGACTTCCTGCATGTTCGCGTCAATTTCGCTTTTGATGTTTTCGTACTGTCGTACGTGCCCGTAAAATCCTACTTTCATAGTGCTTCTCCTTTGAAATTGTTTTTTAGGCTTTTGGGGTTTATGTTATGCAGAAAATATTTTCTGCGGGTCGACAAATTTTATCTGTAAGGCTCCCATTCCGGTTCGTTTTCAAATATCCATTTATAATATTCACAACATTGCAATTCCGACGCGGCGGCTTCATCTACTATCACGGTGCAGTTGGAGTGAAGCTGCAGGGCGGTCGCCGAGATCATTGACGTTATCGGGCCTTCCACGGCTTTGGCCAGAATAGAGGCTTTTTCCTTGCCTGTGACCAGCATTATTATCTGTCTGGCTTCCAGAATGGTTCCCACTCCCATGGTGATCGCGCGTTTGGGCATGCTTTCCGGCGGGTCGAACAGCGGCGAATTCTGCGCCACCGTAACCGGGGTCAACGCTTTGTCCCTGGTCCTTGACTGCAAGGCCGAGAGCGGTTCATTGAACCCGATATGTCCCGAACATCCGATGCCGAGCAGCTGCAAGTCGATGCCACCGGAATTCCTGATGCTTTTTTCGTACAGATAACACTCTCTCCGCAAATCTTCAGCCATTCCAAGCGGGAGATGCGTATTGCGCAGATCGATGTTTATTTTTTCGAAAAGATATTTATTCATATAGTAACGGTAGGAATTCGGATGTTCCGGCGGCAAACCGATATATTCATCGAGGTTATAGGTTCGCGCCAGCGAAAAATCCAGACCTTCGTCCCGGTGCATTGCGGCCAGTTTGCCGTAAACTATTTCCATAGTGCGTCCGGTTGCCAGGCCAAGGCAGATAAAAGGTTTCTGCCTGATCTTCTCCGCGATCAGTTTCGCGGCCAGGTCAGTTGCGATTTCTTTATTCGGACGGATGATTACTTCCATTGTCGCTCCATAATTATTATCTTGCTAAACCGCTTTACTAAAATACAAACAGAAATAAAAACATAATGGTTTCCGGTTTATTTTCAAGCCGCTTTAGCAAAATTTATTTTATTCTGTAAAACCCCGTCCTTTGGACGGGGTCATAGTTTTTCGGCTCTGCCTGAACATTATTGAGGTAATATCGTGTTTGTCACAAATGAACGCGGCACAACCTGAATGTAGCACACTCTGCGTAGGCTGAGCCTGAGCGTAGCGAAA